>NZ_JADDIL010000012.1:0-142116 GCF_020826795.1 Microtetraspora sp. AC03309
GCGGGATGTGATCGTTTATGCGATAGTGGTCTCTCCAGGATTGACCAGGAGTGTGCGGTGACTGACGAACGTCCCGTCCCGGCCGGTGTGGACCCGAATCGTCCCAGTTCGGCCAGAATCTACGACTACGCCATCGGCGGCAAGGACAACTACGCCGTCGATCGAGAAGTGGCGGAGACCGTCTTCGCGCTGGCCCCCGAGATGCCCTCCATGGCCAGGCAGAACCGCCGGTTCCTCGGCCGCGTCGTGCGCTACCTCGCCGAGGAGGCGGGCATCCGCCAGTTCCTGGACATCGGGTCCGGCCTGCCGACCCAGCAGAACGTCCACGAGGTGGCCCGTGAGGTCGATCCCCGCTGCCGCGTCGTCTACGTGGACTACGACCCCATCGTCGCGAGGTACGGCGACGCGCTGCTGGCGACCAGCGACGACGTCGCGTTCGTCCAGGCCGACCTGTGCGCTCCCGACGACTACCTCGGCCACCCGGACCTCCAGCGGCTGATCGACTTCTCCGAGCCGGTCGCGGTGCTGATGGTGGCCGTCCTCCACTTCATCCCGGATGGGAGCGGCCCGGTCGACGTCGTGGCCCGGCTGCGCGACCTCATGGCTCCCGGGAGCTATCTCGCGGTGTCCCACGTCACCAACGAGTTCCGGCCTGAGGAGATCGCCAAGCTGGTCGCCGTGTCCGGGCGCTCGGGAGCTCCGTGGGTGGCCCGCGACCGCGCGGAGATCATGCGCTTCTTCGACGGCTTCGCTCTCGTCGAGCCGGGCCTGGTGACCGCTCCCGAATGGCACCCGCACATCGCGCAGCCCGTCGACCCCGAGAAGATGTGGGTCTACGCGGGGGTCGGCCGCCTCGGCTGAGTGACGCGGGCTCGTCATGCCCGCGTCGCCCCGTGGCGTCGTCGCGAATGCGCCGGAGGCACGCGGGTAGCGGAAGCCCATGGCACGGACGGACACGGACAAAGCCCTGGTGGGCATCCTGCTCGACCGATACGGCCGCACCTACGCGGAGGAGGCCGGCATCCGGCTCGCCGACAAGCCGGGCCCGCTGTACCAGCTCCTCGTCCTCGCGACCTTGCTGAGCGCCCGCATCTCGGCGGAGATCGCGGTCGCGGCCGCGCGGGAGCTGTTCGCCGCCGGTTGCCGCACGCCCCGGTCGATGCGCGAGGCGAGCTGGCAGGATCGCGTGGACGCGCTGGGGCGGGGTCACTATCGGCGGTACGACGAGCGTACGTCGACGATGCTCGGCGACGCGGCCGACATGCTGATCGACCGGTGGTCGGGCGACCTGCGCCGGCTGTGGGAGGAGGCCGGCCGCGAAACGCGGCGGGCCAAGGCCCTGCTCACCGAGATTCCCGGCATCGGGCCCACGGGCGCCGACATCTTCCTCCGCGAGGTTCAGGTGGTGTGGCCGCAGGTCGCACCGTACCTCGACGGCCGCGTCCTCGACGCCGCCCAGACGGTCGGCCTGCCCCGTCAAGGTGGCCCCCTGGCCGCCCTGGTCGGGTCGGATGACGACCTCGCCCGGCTCTCGGCCGCGCTGATCCGGGTCTCCCGCCACAAGGGATCGACGGACGAGGTGAAATCCGCCGCGCGGTCGTCCCGGTGAGGCGAGCCGTGAGGCCACCGGGCCACGCGGCGCCAAAGGGGAGTGCGGAAACGCGGCGGCCCAGTGGGCCGCCGCGTTCTGGAGGGGTGCGGGGTCTATACGGCGGAGACGGTCTTCTCCTCGTCGCGTGGGAAGAAGGGGAGGTCGAGGTAGACGCGGTCGGCGGCGGCGAGGATCTTCGGGGCGTCGTCGACCGGCGGATGGTGTCCAGGTGCACCCCGACCTGCCGGGCGATGCGCGCGTTGGCCCAGCCGCGTGCGGCCAGCAGCACGATCTGCGCGCGCACCCGCGCCCGGTACTCGCTTCGGTGGCCCCAGGCCGCCTTCTTCAACCGCTCCCGCCTGGCCCCGGCTGGGCCCGACCGGAGAGTCTCAGCTGGCGGCGGCCTTCGCGACCAGCTCGCTGATCTGATTGACCGCGGCGGAAGGACCAGGGAAGAACCGGTTCTTGGTCAGCGCGAAGGAAATGCCGGTCGCGGTGTCGGCATACGCCGCGCTGCCTCCCATGCCGGGCATGCCGAAAACGCTCAGCGTCTCCTGCGGGTTGGCTCCGGGCCGGCCGAGGTTGTAGCCCAGCGCGCGCGGCATCGGGAAGCCGACCATTTGGTCGACATCGGCCGTGGCCAGGGCTGTGGCCTCACGCAGCCGCTCGTCCGAGACCAGCCGGACGCCATCCACCTCACCAAGCAGCGCGGCGTACATCCTGGCCACCGCGCGGGCGGACATCGTGCCGCCCGAGGGAATGTCTGAAGTGAGCACCACGGGGTTGTTGCCGTATTTGGCGCTGGGGGTCACGGCGGGCGGCGTGGCCTTGACCATCGGCATGTCGGCGGGCACCGCTGCCATCATCGCGGCGGTACCGGGCGCCTCCTCGAGTCGGGCGAGCCGGCCGAGCTCGGACTCCGGGACGCCGAAGAACAGCTCGTCGGCGATGCCCAGCGGAGCCGCCAGCTCCTGCCTGAGTACTTGCGAGATCGGCTTGTCGGTGGCCCGGCGGACGATTTCGCCCATCACGAAGCCCCAGGTCATCGCGTGGTAGCCGGTCTTGGTCCCGGGCTCCCACCAGGGCTCGGAGCTAGCGATCAGGGCACACATCCTGTCCCAATCAGCCAGGTCCTGCACCGTGAGGTCGGACGGCACTGCCGGGACGCCGATGGAGTGGGTCAGCGCGTGGCGGATGGTTGCCTTGTTCTTGCCGTGGGTGCCGAACTCGGGCCAGAGCTCCACGATCGGCGTGTCATAGTCAAGGGCCCCGCGGTCTGCGAGGACGTGCACCACCGTCGCAGTCACACCCTTGCCGGTGGAGGCGCTGTAGAACGGGATGTCCGAGGTGACCGGACGGCCGCTGTCCGGATCGGCGACGCCCGCCACCGCGTCCACCGCCAGCTCGCCGTGCTGGTACACCGCGACCTGGATGCCCAGCTCGGCGCCCGACTCCACCAGCTGGTCAATTGCCTGTTGCACAAGCTTCTGCATGATGTTCATGCCCTCTCGATCTTTGGCTGCGGCGCTTGTGGGCACCGTTCACCCGAGAGTCGGTACCAACGGTGAGATCTTGACATCTCCACAGCGCTACTCGGCGCTGCCCGACCACCAGGCTGGCCAAGCTCGGGATGATCTGGGACGAGAACCCAAACGAATGGGCGCATGCGCCCGCCCATTCGCGGCCCGCACCGGCCACCCGGCCATCTCCACCGCACGGCGGGGGCCCGGCGGCGTCAGCATCGGCTGGACGCTTCAATCCGGCCGCCGGGGCGGCCACCTTGCCGGCCCGGGATTCGAGGTAGCGCCGCTCGGCGATGCTGGCGGTGGACTTCGCGGCGCGCCGGTGGTGTTCGTGCGCCCCGGCCGTGTCGCCGGTCTTCTCCAGCAGATGCGCCCGTACGGACAGCAGCTGGTGGTGCCCGTCCATCTGCTTGTCACCGTCCAAGGCGGACAGCAGGCGGCTTCGCTGGTAGCCCCGAAGGCGCCCTCGGCTGTGCCTGCCGGCTCTACCTGACCGCCCCCGACATCTGAGCAGGCACCACCCGCGACATCGGCTCCGGAAGTCAACCCCCGAAGGACTTCCGGAGCCGACCACTAAGCTCAGCCCAAGACGCATGACCGGTTACCCGGCCGAGGTCGCGTGACAGGCCACTAGACGATCCGGGCCGACCTGGCCGCCGGCCCGATGGGACGCCCCGCCCGTGCGACATGGAGCAGCCGATCGGGGGCGTCGACCCCGAGGAGCGCGGCCAGGCCGTCCCGGGTCGCCGGAGCGTCGATGATCTGGCTCAGCGGGTGGGTGGACAGCCCGTGCCGCGCGAGGTGGAGCATCTGCCGCAGGAGCACCCGCCCCATCGCGACCTGCCCGTCCGCGTCGCATCCCGGCGGGGCCACGAGCACAAGCACGTCGCCGTTGTAGTCGAGCAGCCCACCCGAGGCCGCGGCGAGCAGGTACGGCAGCCCCAGGTTGCGGAGCACGCCGTACGCGGCCGGTGACAGGGCCGTGCGCAGGCCGAGCGCCTCGGCCCGGCCGAGAGCGAGGGCACGGTCGGTCAGCCCGTCGAGCCGGTAGCGCGGATGCGAGGGTGTGAGCCGCATCCACTCCCGCAGCTCGGTCACGACCTCGGGAGCCCCGAACTGGTGCCGGTCGGCGGCCC
This sequence comes from Microtetraspora sp. AC03309, assembly GCF_020826795.1. NCBI lineage: Bacteria > Bacillati > Actinomycetota > Actinomycetes > Streptosporangiales > Streptosporangiaceae > Microtetraspora > Microtetraspora sp. AC03309. The sequence goes on from NZ_JADDIL010000012.1 coordinate 4,251, forward strand.
GTAGCAGCCTGGTCAGATCCCGGCAGGGCAGCAGGCGCACGGCGCCCCCGCTCTCCTGTTCCGCCTCCTGCAGGAGCTCCTCGACGACGGGCTCGGGCAGCCGTCCCGGTTCGTAGGGCACCCGGCTCGATCCGCGCCGGCGCACGTCCTCGGCGGAGAACGGCGTCGCGTACGGCGCGGCCGAGGCGACCAGCCGCCCCACCCGCAGGTCGCGTTCGCGGTGGCCCGGCTCGAAGTCGACGGCGATGCCGGCGTCCGCGCACACGATGAGGCAGCACTCGACGAAGGCCCCCAGGCCCAGGCGCAGGTCCCGGCCGGTCGGATCGCTCACCGGGAGCGCGCGCTCCGGATCCCAGCCGATCTCCACGCCGTCGGGGCCGTAGCGCAGCACCCACGGTTGCGTGTTGTGCGCGCTCGGCGCCCGCCAGAAGTCGTGTTCGAGCTCGCGCAGCGCGTGGAACGGCGCCGCCGCTCGGGAGTCTGTCAACCGAGTGCCTTCTCGTAGAACGTGTAACCGTGGAGCGGGCGGCCTCCCATGGCGGCGAACTGCGCCGCCGATCCGGGGTTGGCCCGCTCGACATAGGTGCTGCGCAGCGTGGCGTACCCGCCGTCGCGGAGGTTGCGCGACAGCTCCCGGGACAGCACCCGCATGTGGCCGCGCCCCTGCTCGTCCGGCACGGTCCCCTTGATGATCAGTACGGCGTCGCGGCGGTAACGCGACCTGCTGGCCAGCAGCCGGAGCTGCGCGAAGAGGCCGAGATCGCCCCCGGCCGAGACGACGAACTCCGAGATGTCCGGCAGGCACAGGACGAAGGCGACCGGCCTGCCCTCCTTGGTGAGATAGAGCAGCAGCGACTCGTCCAGGAGGTAGGCGAGCCCGTCGGTCTGCCGGGCCAGCTGCTCCGCCGAGATCTCGGTGTAGTACCCGAGCTGGGCGAAGGCGGCGTTGAGCATCTCCCGGAGGAGGGGGAGCTGCTCGCCGATCCGCTTCCTGTCGCCCCGATGCAGTTCCACCCCGTCGGGGAGCGGCTCGGGTGCGGCGGGAGCGGTGGGGTCGCCGGCCACCGGGCAGATCCAGGTGTCGGACTCGAACCGCCGGCCGAAACCATACTTCTCGTACGCCTGCGGATAGAACGGGTGGTTCCAGGCGCTGTCGATGAAACCGCGGTCGTCGTACCCGGAGGTGATGACGCCGCCCGACTGGTTGGGCAGCAGGGAGACCGGTCCGAACACGGCCGCCCGGCCCGCCCGCCTCCCCGCCGCGACGATCTCGTCGAAGAGCGCCTCCGCCGCGCCCTCGGTGAACTCGGTCAGCCCGAAGAGCTGCAGCGGGCGTCCCAGCTTGGCGTCGAAGGCGGCGTCCGTGTGCAGGGTGGTCCTGGCGACGACGTCCCGGCCGTCCCGCAGGACGTACATCGGGACGCCCTCCCGGAACCAGCGGCGGACCTGCTGGCGCAGGGGCGGCACGAAACGCGGGTCGCCGCCGTAGATCCGGTCGGTCAGGCCGAGGAAGTCGCGCAGGTCCCGGCGGCTCTCGACCGGCCGCAGCCGCGTCCCGCCGCTCATCGGACGGGAGGTCCCGTCTCCTCGGACGACAGCGGGGTGAAGGTCGGGATGTGCGCCATCGTGTTCCCCTCGGCCCGCCAGACGCCGTTGCTGTAGCCCTCGGGCTCGGCGTTGTAGACCCGGATGTATCCGCCGGTGGCGTTCTTCGTGCCCTCGGTGACCCACCGCATGAGCTTCCTGTGGTGGCGGCTGCGCGCGAACAGCATCATCGCGTCCCTGTCGGTGAAGAACGCGAGCGTGCCGAGGGTGAAGGGGAACTCCCAGTAGACCTTGTGCCAGCAGTAACCGCGCATCCGCTTCATGTCGCGGACGAGCCTGAACCAGGTGAGGCTCAGTGTGATGATCGAGAGCGGGCCGCGATAGCGGGTCGCTCCGACGAACATCGCGGTCGCCCGCGCCTGCGGCGGAGCGCCGCTGAAATCCGTGGTTCTCATGCGTCCTTCAGCAGGTAGACGTTCTTGAGCTTGTTGAGGCCCGCGAACGGCCCTTCGCCCGGATCGACGACCCGGATCCGGAGGTCGGCGGCCGTGGGGTCCTCCTTGAGTGACTCCGCGAAGTCCCGTGACACCGTGGCCAGATGGGCGAGCACGCCCTCGCGGCAGGCCCGCGCCAGCTCGTCCCGCTCCTTCTCGCCGAGCGAGGCCGAGCGCAACTCGATGTTGACCACCGGCCGGTACTCCAGGCCCGGCAACTCCTCCAGGGACAGGCAGAACCGGGAGATCTCCGCCGCGTACGGGTTGCCGGTGTAGAGGCCGTACTCCACGTCCTGCGGGTACAGGTTGGCGCCCATGTAGGAGATCGTGCTGTCTTTGCGCCCGAAAAGGAACAGCAGCGGCAGCGCCATCCGCTCGTCCGCGGTGGCCTTCCGGCACTCCGCCCAGCGTTCCGGGTCGCGCCTGATGATCTCCCGTACCCGGACCAGGGAGACGAGCCGGGCCTCGTCGCCGACGTTGTACCGGAGCTTGGGCTGCAACACGCTCTTGGTGTTGATCGTGCAGAGCAGCTCGCCCCGCTCGTTGACCTCCAGGAACGTCTCCAGCGGGTTGTAATGGAAGATCATCGGCAGCCGCTGCTCGTGCTCGCCGAGCAGTTCTCCGCGCAGCTCGCGGTCCACGGCCAGCCGCTTGCGCAGCCACACCGTGAACCCCGTCTCCGCCCCCATGCCGATGGTCAGATCGCTGGCGCCGTACCCCGAGCGCACCTCCTCGAAGCGCTCCTGCAGGTAGTCGCGGAGCGCCTCGGTCATGCCCTCACCGCCGACCAGGCCGCGGATCCGGTAGCGCTCCCAGGGGAACCCGGCCGCGTCGAGCCGGTCGCGCAGGTGCTTCAGGAACGGCGGGTACGCCGTCACGATGTAGTCGAAGTCCGGCCCGAAGTGCTCCAGCGTGTCGACGATCTTCTCCAGGTCGGGGCCGGTGTTCTTGACCACGGCGATGCGGGCCATGGCCGCCCCGGTGGTCGTGCCGGTGGCCCACGCCCCCATGGAGTACGCGTTGATCACGAACAGCCGCTTCCCCGGGAAGACCAGTTCGGTGTACCCCGCCGCGTTCCGGTAGATCGCCTTCAGCTCCCGGGGCCCGCGCAGCCAGTTGTAGGGCTTGCCGCTCGACCCGGATGACTCGTCCACGATCGTGCCGCTGAGCCGTAATTTGCCCTCCTGACACCGGCTGATCTCGTCGTACGCGCCGGCGTAGTTCGCCTTGGTGGTCTCGGGGAAGTCGGCGAGCCGCCTGGCCCGGGACGCTCCGCCCTCCTGGAGGAAGTGGCGGTAGGCGGGCACGTCGACGGCGGCGAACCGGCAGGCGACCTCGGCGTGCCGTGCGGCTAGCCGGTCCAGGACCGGATGGTAACTGCGCGCCACGAAGCGCCAGACGGCCGGATGGACGGACGCCGTCCGGTAGAGCCCGGTGAGCAGCCAGGAGTATGCCTGCAGCCGTGTCCTGCGCCAGTGTTCGCGGGGGCTCAGCGCGCCCAGCCGGGGCGAGAGGCGTACTTTGGTCACGTTGCTCATTTCTCCAGCTTCATCCGGGTATCGATGGATATCAACGCCGCGGTTGCCGAGTCTGGACCGTGTGACTTGTGATCGACTGAAGCCCCGCTGAAATCAGCCGATCAGCCGATCAACCGATCAGCCGATCAGTCCGCCCAGCCGTCCCTCCAGGGTGACGAGCAGCTCCCCGAGCGCGTCGGCGAGCTCGGCCTGGCGGTCGTCGCCGAGACCGGACAGCAGCGTCACCTCCAGCGCGAGCTGCTCGGGGAGCAGCCGGTCGATGAGCTCGCGGCCCTTGTCGGTGAGCGAGAGGTGGCAGACCCGGCGGTCCCGCTCGTCCAGACGGCGGGACACCAGGCCGGCGCTCTCCAGGACCTTGACCCGCTTGGTGACGGCGGCTCCGGACGCGAAGGTCTCCTTGGCGAGCCGGCTCGGGGTCAGCTCGCCGCCGACCCGGCGCAGCGCCCCCAGGATGTCGAACTCCGGCCGGGTCAGCCCCTCCTCGCCCAGCAGGGCGTCGGAGGCCTGACGGAGCAGCGCGGAGCAGCGGTTCAGCCGGCCGATCACGGCCATCGGCCCGAGGTCGATCTCGGGGTGAACCCGCTGCCACTGGCGCAGCACTCCGGCGACGACGTCCTCCACGAACGGTTTCCCTTCGATGGTCAGGCCTGCCAGTCTGTCAGCGGCGGCGATCAGGCGCGCACCGGCCCCGATCATGCCGCTCTGACCCGGGGCAACCGCGCGGCCAGTTCGGCGAGCAGCCGGTGGCCTTCGCGTTCCGCGAGCGCGACCTCCCGCTCGGGCAGGGCCCGCTGCCACCACTCGCCGGAGGCGACGTCGACGGCCTCCCGCAGCTGGACCAGCGCCACCGCGAGCTCCCGCCTGACGCGCGCCGCCTCCCCGGAATCCTCCGTGTCCAGATCGTTAGCGGCGGCTTCGGCCGCCGCCACCCGGCGCAACGCGATCCCGATCCTGCCGCCCGCCCAGCGGTTGGGCACCAGAAAACAGCTCAGGATGCCGAGCCCCGCCCCGACGCAGGTGTCCAGCCAGCGGTCGGTGACGAGCACCGTGAGCGGCCGCTGCACGGCGAACTCCGTCATCAGCAGGGCCATCGGCGTCAGGAAGACGTTGCCCACCCAGTAGTTGCGGGTCATGGCCGCCTCGGTCAGGAACTGGCACACGAGGATCGCCGCGATGAGCGTGAGCGGGCTGATCCGCGACACGGGCAGGACCGCGGTGAACAGCACCAGGCCGGCGACGCTGCCCAGGACCCGCTGCAGGGCCCGCTGCCAGCTCAGCGAGGTGTTGGCCTGGAAGATCGAGGCGGCGGTGACGACCGCCCAGTACGGGTGGCCGACCCCGGCGGCCATGGACCCCCATCCGGCCAGCGCGCAGCCCACCGCCACCCGCGCCCCGATCGGGAGCAGCGGGGAGCCCGGACGCAGCGCGGACATCAGGGCGCGGACGCCGTGCGGACCCTGCCGGGCGGGAAGGCGCGGCGTCGTGCGGATTCCGGGGTCCGGCTCCACCTCGGGCGGCGGGCCGCCGCGGCGCAGCGCCCGCGCCCACGCGCGAAGCCGTTCCGCCTCGGAGCGGTCGGCCGGGTCGCCGGCGAGCGCGGCCTCGGCGTGTTCCACGAGCCGTTCCAGTACGGCACGCGACCGGAACCCGGCGGCGGTTCTCGGGCGCAGCAGGAGAAGGGTGTGCCAGGCGGCGTTCACGGCGGCGGCCGTGTCGTGCCGCGCGGCCGCGCGCGCGTGACCCTCCTCGCGGGCACCCGAGCGCAGAAGGGCCGCCGCATCCAGCGCGCGGGCGACGGCGACGCGCTCGGGTCCGTGCGGTCGCACGAGGGCGGGGGCCAGGCAGACCGCCAGCGCCAGGACGCCTCCGGCGACGCCGATGGCCAGACGGCCCGGGATGTCGTTCAGCGGCTGGGGCATGAAGGCGCAGCTCGCGGCGACGAACGTGAGCACGACGTTCCCCGGGGGCCCGACGCGCGTCGCGTCGCACAACATCCGGTGGACGGCGGCGATGACTGCGGCCACGGCCACCCGGATGAACGTCGAGTCGGTGAGCGATGCGGTCACCAGCGCCGCGCCCGTGCCCGTCAGCATCCCGGCCACCAGCCACGGCAGCGTCCTGGCCCGTGCCGCGTACGGCAGGCCGTGGCAGTAGAGCGCGCAGAGGGCGCCGGCGGAGGCGTAGACGGCGAGGTCGAGGCGGCCGAGGGCGAGCAGCACCAGGCACGGGATCGCCGTCGCGATCACGACGCTGAAGGCGGGCTTGTGCCAGATGTCTCCGTACGGCCTCAGGCGCAGCACCCCCTTGATCGGGAGCGGCCTGACGCGGGTGCCGGATCGAGGGTGCGTGGATGTGTCGTGATGGCTCCGCTCCGGCATGGCTAACAGTTTAGCATATAATTTACTTGGAAAATATCTCGCGCGCCGCCCCGTGTGCGCCCGGCCGAAGCCGTGCCCCAGAATGTCGATGACCTTCCCAGCCCTCGGAGGACAGCGCATGCGGGAACACGACCTCTCCGGAGGCGCGGAGGTACTTGAGCGCACGGACCTGGTCGCGCGCCTGGCACTGCGCCACCACGACCTGTCCGGGGACGCGACCGCCACGCTGATCAACGTCTCGGAGAACGCGACGTACCGGGTGGACGACCCGGCGACCGGCCACCGGTCGATCCTGCGCGTGCACCGCCTCGGCTACCACTCGGAGCGGGCGATCGAGTCCGAGCTCGGCTGGCTGGAGGCCCTGCGTGAGGAGGCGGGCGTCCGTACCCCCCGCGTGATCCCCTCCGTCGCGGGCCCCCGCGTCCTCGCGATCGACGCCCCCGGCGGGGAACGGCGCCACTGCGTGATGTTCGAGTACCTGCCGGGGGCCGAACCGACCGAGGACCGCCTGGTGGAGGACTTCGAGCGGCTCGGCGCCCTGACGGCGCGGATGCACCGGCACGCCCGCGAATGGCGACGTCCCGCGGGCTTCGACCGGTTCCACTGGGACTACGACGCCGCACTCGGGAGGGAGTCCCGCTGGGGACGCTGGCAGGACGGTGCGGGCGTCGACGGCGAGGCGAGAGCCGTACTGGAGCGGCTCGACACCGAACTGCGCGACCGGCTGGCGGCGTTCGGCCGGGGGAGCGACCGCTACGGGCTGATCCACGCCGACCTGCGGCTCGCGAACCTGCTCGTCGAGGGGGAGCGGGCGCCCAACGTCATCGACTTCGACGACTGCGGGTTCGGCTGGTACCTGTACGACCTGGGCGCGGCGGTCAGCTTCATCGAGCACCACCCCCTCGTGCCCGAGATGATCGACTCCTGGCTCCGCGGATACCGCACCGTCCTCCCGCTGTCGAAGGAGGAGGAGGCCGAGATCTGGACCTTCATCCTGTTCCGCCGGCTGCTGCTGGTGGCCTGGATCGGCACCCACTCGGCCGTCGACATCGCCCGCGAGCTCGGCGCCGGGTACACCGACGGGAGCTGCGAGCTGGCCGAGCGCTACCTCGGCGGTTCGCTCTGACGTGAACCGCCCGGATCAGGGCACGAGGACGACCTTCCCCATCGTCGCGCGGCTCTCCAGCGCGGCGTGCGCGGCGGCGGCGTCCTTGAGCGGGAAGCTCTGGGTCAGCGGCACCAGCGCGCCCGTCGCCGCCGCGGCCAGCGCGCGCTCCTCGAGGCCCCGCAGCCCGCCCGGCCGCCTCAGGATCCGCGGGCCGACCGCGACCGAGGCGGTCAGGCCGCGCGCGTACAGATCCCCGGTGGTGATCTCGGTCGGCCCGCCCGCGGCGTCGGCCCAGCCGAACAGGATCAGCCTGCCGCCGATCCCCAGCAGCTCCATCGCGCCCCGTCCCAGCGCGCCGCCGACGCCGTCCAGGACCGCGGTCACCTCCCGGTCACCGAGTACGGCCCGCACCTCCTCCCGCCAGTCCGGCGCGTTGTAGTCCACGGCGTACGCGGCGCCGAGCCCGCGGACCCGCTCGACCTTGGCCGCGCCGCCCGCCAGCCCGACGACGGCGGCGCCGGCGCCGAGGGCCGCCTGCACGAGCAGGTTGCCGATCCCGCCCGCGGCGGCGGTCACCAGCACGACGTCGTCGGCGGTGAGCGCCGCCACGTCGAGGATGCCCACAGTGGTGCGGCCGGTCCCGATCATCGCGACCGCCGCCTCGTATCCCAGCCCGTCCGGGAGCTCGTGCACCGCCTCGGCGTCCCGTACGGCGAGCTCCGCGTAGCCACCGGGGACCATGCCCAGGTGGGTGACGACCCGCTTCCCCAGCCAGCCGGGGTCGGTGCCCGGTCCGACGGCGTCGACCACCCCCGCGACCTCGCGTCCGGGGATGGTGGGCAGTTCCGGTACGGGGATGGGGCCGCCGCCGTAGTTCCCCGCCCTGAGCGTGGTGTCGACCAGGTGCACCCCGGCCGCCCGTACGGCCACGCGCACCTGGCCGGCGGCTGGACGGGGGTCCTCGACCTCCTCGTAGCGGAGGTTCTCGGCGGGCCCGAAGGCGTGCAGGCGGATGGCGCGCATGGTGGTCTCCCAGATTGGACGGATCGGATAGATCGGATAGATCGGCCGGATCGGATGTCGATGGTTCGGTCGTGGCCTCGCGGCCCCACGCCATCTGTTCTAGATCCCCGGACGGTCGGCCCGATATCGGACAAAGGTCCTAGGTCGTGGACCTCCGCCCGGCACCTACGTCTCGCGGGAGACGGGAGACTGGTGCTCGTACACATGCGACGGGGTGGACCTGCCCCGTCTCCGGTCAGCGTCCAGGGAGCCATGACAGATGAGTCCACGACGGCGTGACGCCGAGGGCGCCGCGACCGCGCGCGCGGGGCGGCGCACGGAGCTGCTCGCCACCGCGGCCGAGGTCTTCGCCTCGCGAGGGTACGCCGCCACCACCGTCAGGGAGGTCGCCGACGCGGCCGGCATCCTCGGAGGCAGCCTCTACTACCACTTCGACTCCAAGGAGTCGATCGTGGACGAGATCCTGTCCACGTTCCTGGACGACCTCTGGGCGCGCTACGACGAGGTCCTCGGCGCGGGACTCGGCGCGCGGGAGACGATGGAGCGCCTCGTCGTCGAGTCGTTCCGCTCCATCGACCGGCACCGGGCGGCCGTCGTGATCTACCAGAACGAGTCGCGACACCTGTCGGAGGGGCCGCGCTTCGCCTACCTGCGGGAGTCCTGGGACCGGTTCGAACGGATGTGGGGCGAGCTGCTCGACCGGGGGATCAAGGAGAACGCCTTCCGCTCCGACCTCGACGTGCCGCTGGTGTACCGCTTCCTGCGCGACACCGTGTGGGTGGCGGCGAGCTGGTACCGCCCCGGCGGGCGCCTGACGGCCGACGAGGTCGCCGAGCGGTACCTCGGCATGGTGCTCGAAGGGATCCGGGCGCCCAAGGGATGACGAGCGGCGGCGTCACCGCGATCAGGGAGACGCGAGGCCGCTCTCGTGCCCCTCGCGCGCGTACGCCGCGGTGAGGGCGGCGAGGATGTCGCGGAACTGCCGCGTCTGCTCGTCGGTGAGCGGGTCGAACAGGCGGTGCCGTACCTCCTGGACGTGACCGGGCGCGGCCGCCTCCAGCGCCGCGAAACCCTCCGGGGTGAGTTCGGCCATGGTCGTGCGCCGGTCCTGCCCGTGCTTGACCCGGCGGACCCAGCCCTTCTCCTCCAGGCGGGCCATCGCGTGGGAGAGCCTGCTGGCGGAGAACATGGTGACGCGCGCGAGCCTGGTCATCGTCAGCGTCCGGCCGGGCGCCTCGGACAACATGGCCAGGATCGTGTAGTACGCGTGCGGCATGCCCGAGTCGCGCTGCAACTGCCGTTCCAGAGCCTCCTGCAGCAGCTGGGTGCTCGCCAGGTAGGCTCGCCAGGTCCGCTGCTCCTCGTCGCTCAGCCATCGTGTCCCGGACATGCCTCCAGCCTAGCGGAATAATTGAACTTTCAACTTTTGTGCCATTGCGAGTAGTCTGGCTGTGGACCGTTTTGCGGTTATTGACCGTTTAATGTAGGAGGTTCTCCGCCGTGGCCACTTCCATCGCGTACGTCGCGACCGACGCCGCCGCCCGGTACGCCAAGCAGCTCGCCTCCCACCTGGGCCGTAAGCTCGAGGCCGAGGAGCTGCCCGACGGCGGCTACCGCCTGACCTTCTCCGCCGGAGAGGGAGTGCTGACGCCCGAGGCCGACCGGCTCGTCATGCGGGCCAGCGCCGCGGACGCCGAGTCGCTCGGCGTCGTGCAGGACGTGCTCGGCCGCCACCTTGAGAGGTTCGGCCAGCGCAACGAGCTCACCGTCACCTGGGAGTGAGGCACCGGCCCGTCCCGGCGGGCCCGCGGCATGCGAGACGCCCCCGGAGGAATCCTCCGGGGGCGTCGCCGTTGTTGTCGTCTGACCTCTGTGCTGTGCTGCCTCTACGCGCTCTTCCGCCGCTGTGCCCGCAGGATCGCCAGGCGCTCGTTGAGGACCTCCTCGAGATCCTCGATGGTGCGCCGCTCCAGCAGCATGTCCCAGTGGGTCCTGGGCGGCTTCGCCTTTTTCTGCTGGGGCTGCTCGGCGTCCATCCGGAGAGCGGTGGCCCCGCAACTGCGGCACTCCCAGCTCGCCGGAATCTCGGCCTCGGCGGCAAGCGGCACGGTGGTGCGATGGCCCTTGGGGCAGGTGTAGGACACCTCCTGGCGCGGAGCCAGATCGGTGTTGCGGTCGTTCTCGTAGCTGGTCGCGCCGAGCCGGGTACCGCGAAGTGCACGCTCGCCCATGTTCAAATGCCTCCTGAGGTCCCCGCCTGAGAGGGGTCGGTCTCCACCGCGTTCAACGCTTGATACCGTGTGGGGATTCCCACAGGAAGCGTGATCCAACCGCCCTTTGCGGCGCGTGGTTCCTCAGATGCGTTCCGGGACCTCGTTACCGGCGTCCCGGATGGCGCGCGGGATGTTCACCGCGACGAGCAGACCGAAGCCGATCACGAAGAAGACGACGAGTGAGACGATCGCGATGCGATAGCTGTTGGAGAACTGCAGCGCCAGGGTGACCGTCAGCGATCCGATGAAGGCCGACCCCTTGTCACTGATCTGCAGCAGGCTGAAATACTCCGCCTCCTTCCCCTTGGGGATGACCTGCGAGAACAGCGAGCGGGACAGCGCCTGGGTGCCGCCGAGCACGATGGCGATGGCGAAGCCCATGGCGTAGAACTGCGCCGCGGCGCCCTCCTGCAGGAAGACCGCGACGACCACGATCACGGTCCAGACGACCAGGCTGGCGAGGATGGTGCGCTTGGTACCGTGCCTCCTGGCGAGCGCGCCGAGCAGCAGCGCGCCGCCGAACGCCACGAACTGCACCATCAGGATGGTGCTGATCTGTACGTTCTTGCTGAGCTTCAGCGCCTCCGAGGCGTATGCCGCGGAGTTCCCGATCACCGTCTGGACGCCGTCGTTGTAGACGAGGTAGGCGACCAGGAAGAGCAGCGTGCGCGGGTAGCGGCGCAGTTCGGCGACGGTCCGCCCGAGCTGGCGGAAGCTGCCGCCGACCGACCTCAGCGCCGTCGTCTCGTGCGCGGGAACGGGCCGGTTGCGCAGCGCGAGCAGCGGGATGATCGTGAAGATCGCCCACCAGAGCCCGGCCGACATCATGCTGATCCGCACCGCCATGCCCTCGCTGACGCCCAGGCCGTCCCGGCCGAGGTAGAGGACGAGATTGAGGGCGAGGAGGAGGCCGCCGCCGAGATACCCGATGGCCCAGCCGCGCGACGAGACGCGGTCCCGCTCGTTCGGCGTGGAGATCTGCGGCAGGAACGAGTCGTAGACCACGACCGACGCGCCGTAGGACAGGTTCGCGACGATGAACAGCACGCCGCCGAGGAGGTAGCGGTCGCCGGCCACGAAGTAGAGGCACATCGTGGCGATGGCGCCCACGTACGCGAAGCCGCCGAGCAGTTCCTTCTTGCGGCCGGTGTGGTCCGCCAGCGCGCCCACCACGGGCAGGACGACGATCTGCAGCAGCACCGCCACCGTCATGATCAGCCCGAAGAACGCGGCGGGCCGGATGTCGGCCCCCAGCACGTCGACGAAGCCCAGCCGGTCGGTGGCCAGCCGGTCGAAGTCGGCGACGCAGGTGTCCACCGGCATCCCGGGGAAGTCCTTGCCGCAGGCGGCCGCCTTGGCGACGGGGATGAGGTACGGCCCGAGGAAGACCGAGATGATCGTCGTGTAGAAGGCGGAGTTCGCCCAGTCGTACCAGTACCAGCCACGCTGCTCGCGCAGGCGTGCCTTCGGGGTCTCGTCGATGACCTGGGGGGCGGTCATATGGTCTCCTCGCCGGGCGCGTGCCGCAGGGGTCGGGGGTGCCTGGGGTGCCGCTGGTTACGTGCGGGGGTGCCACTGCCCGCGCGCGTCGAGTACGTCGCGCAGGCCGGTGATGTTGTCGGTCATGATCCCGTCGACGCCGAGGTCGAGCAGCCGCCGCATCACCGCCGGGTCGTCGATCGTCCACACGTGCACCTGCATGCCGAGCGCGTGCGCCGTACGGACGAAGGAACGGGTGGTGACGCGCAGCCCGCGCACCCCGATCGGCACCTGCGCGCAGGGCACGCCGGCGCGGGCGAGCGTGGTGAGCAGCCGCCCGTAGCCCGACCCCATGGCGGCGGCCCGCAGCGCGGCGACCCCGCGAGGCCCGAGGGAGGAGCACACCGGGGTGCCGACGGCCCTGCGCGCCTGGGCGAGGCGCAGGTCGGAGAACGAGGTCAGGCAGATCCGGTCGTAGGCGTTGGTCCGGCGGATCGCGCGGGCCAGCGGCAGGATCGACGCGCTCTCCTTGACGTCGATGTTGAACCGCACGTCCGGCCAGGTGCCGAGGAGCTCCTCCAGCAGCGGGATCTCCTCGGTGCCTGCGATGAGGGCCTTGCGGACCTCGCGGTAGGGGAGCTGGGAGATCCGGCCCTTGCGGTCGGTCACCCGGTCCAGAGTGTGGTCGTGGAAGGCGAGCAGCACGCCGTCGGCCGTCGCGTGGGCGTCGGTCTCCAGGTACATGTACCCGAGATCGACGGCCCGCGCGAAGGCGGTCATCGTGTTCTCGCGGCCCTCGGCCGCCCCGCCGCGATGGGCGAAGGCGAGCGGCCCGGGGTGGTCGAGAAAGGCGAAACGACGGCGGGTCATTCTGGTGGTCACCGCTCCTTGGATCAGTTCCCGTATGACCAGGAGTATGCCGGTTGGAGGCCCAGATCGTCAGTGAGCGCTCCATGAACATGGGGAATCACGGATGCGCCGTTGACGTCCACTCCTGGCGCCGGGCCTCGGCGACCGCGATGGCGGCGGCGATCGACACGTTGAGCGAGCCGACCCGGCCCACCTGGGGGATGTAGACGACGCCGTCGGCCGCCTCCAGCAGGGCGGGGGAGCAGCCGTGGTCCTCGCTGCCGACGACCAGGCACACGTCGCCGCCGAGCTTGGCCTCGTGCAGCGGAGCGGCGTCTCCGGTCAGCTCCACCGCGACGACGCGGTAGCCCGCCTCCTTCGCCGCGCGTACGGCCTCGGTGGCGGGAACCGGCTCGTGCCACTCGACCAGCCGGTCGGTGCCCAGCGCGGTCTTCTGCGCCTTCGGGTTCGTCGGCGGGGTGGCGTTCCCGGCCAGCCAGATCGTCTCGACCCCGAACGCGGCGGCCGTGCGGAACACGGAGCCGACGTTGAAGGGGCCGGTGACCGATTCGAGGATGAGCGCGAGGCGGGACTCGGTGGCGCGGCGCCAGGTCCGGTTGAGCCGCTTGACGTCGGTCGGCCGCAGCTGCCTGCGCGGGTTCGGGGTGCTCATCGCGCTTCCACCTTGAGGATTCGGTAGGCGGACCGGCTGGCCGCACGGGTCGTGGGCCAGCCCTGGTCGTTCAGCCAGTTCTGGAGAGAGTCGGAGCCGAGGTGCTTCTGTACGACGAGGTACGCGACGCCGTCGGGGGTGAGCCGGTCCAGCCAGCGGGTGAGCATCTCGTGCAGGGCCTGCTTGCCGATGCGGATGGCCGGGTTGGACCAGATCGCCCGGAAGCGCACGTCGTCGGGCACCTCGTCGACATGCGCTGACCTTACTTTGTCAAGGCCGGCGGTCTTGGCGTTGCGCTCGCACAGCTCCACGGAACGGCGGTTCACGTCGACGGCCCACACGGTCGCGCCCGGAGCGCGGGAGGCCATGGTCAGCGCGATCGGGCCGTAGCCGCAGCCCAGGTCGAGCAGGTCGCCCTCGGCGGGCGGTGGCGGCACACTCTCCAGCAGGACGCGGGTGCCGGCGTCGATCCGGTCGGGCGAGAACACCCCGCGGTCGGTCTCCAGCCTCAGATGCAGATCGGGGAGGAGCAGGGTGACCACACTCGGCCTGCTGGCCGCCTGGGGGCGCTCCTCGAAGTAATGTGCCACATGGAGAGACGTTACCAATGCCCGCATGCGAGCGGATCGCGGCCGGTCAGGGCAGCCGCGAACCGAGGAGCATGGCGGCGCCGGCCGCGAGCGCGCCGAGCAGGAGCGCGACGAGGATGAACCGCTGGGTGACCTCCTGGTGCACGATCTTGTAGCCCAGGGACGTGCCGATCTGCGCGTACACGTCCCGCAGTTCGCTGCCCGACTGGGCCTCGTACGCCCGGCCGCCCGTGCCGTCCGCCAGCGACTGCAGGGTCGCCTTGTTCACCGGGACCTGGACCGGCCTGTTGTCGATCGTGACCGTCCCCTCGGGCGTCCCGTACGCGATGGTGGAGACCGGGACCTTGGCGGAGAGGCAGGCCTGGATCGCCTCGTTGACGGACCGGCCCGAGGTGTTGTCGCCGTCGGACAGCAGCACGATCGCCGACGGCGGCGGATCGGTCACCGCCCGCTGGTCGAACGACCTGATCGAGTCGAGCGAGTTGAACACGGCCTCGCCGATCGCGGTGCCGGGCCTGGTCGTCATGTTGGAGATGGCGGTGATCACCGCCGGATGGTCGGCCGTGGGGGAGATGACCACGGACGCCGACCGGGCGAAGGACACCACGCCGACGTTGAAGCGTTCGGGCAGGTCCGCGACGAACTGCTGGGCCGCCTGCTTGGCCGCGACCAGCCGGGTGGGCGGGACGTCCTGCGCCTCCATCGACAGCGAGATGTCCACCGCGATCATGATGGTGGCCCGGTCCCTCGGTACGCGTACGGTGCCGGCCGGGCGGGCGGCGGCCACGACGAGGACGCTCATCATCACCAGGAAGATCGCCGCGGGAACGTGCCGCCGCCACGCGGGTCGCTCGGGGACGACCACCGACAACAACCGGAGGTTCGTGAACCGGACCGTGTACCTACGGCGGGCGAACTGCAGCGCGATGTACCCGCCCAGCAGGAGCGCGATCGGGACGAACAGCCACAGCCAGCCGGCGGAAAGGAAGATCATTTGCCGCGTCCTCCGATCGGGTGCCGCCGGGCCAGGTGGGCGGTACGCCGCTGCTGGAGGACGAACTGGGCGATGTCCGCCACCCAGTCCCGATCGGTGCGCAGCACCATGTGCGCGGCGCCGCCGCGGCGCAGTGCCGCCCGGGTCGCCTCCCGCTGCGCGGCCGCCGCCTCGGCGTACCTTTCGCGGACCTTGCGCGACAGGTGGACGTCACGGGTCCGGCCGGTCTCGGGATCGTGGAGCGTCACCAGGCCGACGTCGGGCAGCTCCAGCTCGCGCGGGTCGACCACCTCGACGGCCAGCACCTGGTGGCGGGCCGCGAGGCGGCGCAGCGGCCGCTCCCAGGTGCCCGGCTCGTCCAGGAAGTCGGAGACGACCACCCGAAGGCCCCTCCTGTGGTGTGCCGCGGCCATCATCTCGACGGCGGAGGCCAGGTCCACGGACCCGGTCCCGCGAGGGGCGCCGGCCAGCGAGTGCAGCAGCGCGTACAGGGCGGGCCGCCCCCCGCGCGCCGGATAGCGGTGGACCTGGTCACCGTGCAGGACGTAGGCGCCGAACCGGTCGCCGACCCGGCCGGCCAGGAAGCCGATCGCGCCGACGGCCGAGATGACCAGGTCGCGCTTCTCCATGTCGGCGGTGCCGAAGTCCATGCTGGCCGACAGGTCCACGACGGCCCAGGTCTCCAGCTCGCGGTCGGCGATCAGATCCCGCACGTGCGGCGTGGTCGTGCGCGCGGTGACCGCCCAGTCCATGCGGCGGATGTCGTCCTCGCCCGGCACGTAGACGCGGGTGTCGCCCAGCTCGCTGCCCGGCCCGGGGATCAGCCCCTGGTGGTTGCCGTGCAGCAGGCCGTCCAGCCGCCGGAGCACGGTCAGCTCCAGCCGCCGCAGGGCCAGCTCCGGCGATCCGGCGCTCATGATCCGCTCACCTGGTGCCCTGGTTCCACACGACGACGGGCGGGGGAACCGTGGCGAGGATGCGGTGGACGACGTCCGCGGCGTCCACGTCGTCGGCCAGGGCGTCGAAGGTGAGCATCAGCCGGTGCGCCATCACATCGACGGCCACGTCCCGCACGTCGTCGGGCAGCAGGTAGTCGCGTCCGCGTACCAGCGCCAGCGCCCGGCCCGCCGCCATCAGGCCCAGCGTCGCGCGCGGGCTCACACCGATCTCGATCGTCTCCTCCAGCTCGCGCAGGCCGTACTCGGCGGGGGAGCGGGTGGCCATCACCAGCCGCACCACGTAGTCGGCGACCAGATGGTGGACGGAGACCTCCTCCGCCATGTCCTGCAGCTTCATCAGCCGCTCCGGGTCCAGCACCGGTGCGGCCACCGGCGGACGCACGCTCATCCGCTGAAGGATCTCCAGCTCCTCGTGGGCGCTCGGATGGGACACCCGCACCTTGAAGAGGAACCGGTCCCGCTGCACCTCGGGCAGCGGGTAGACCCCCTCCGACTCGATCGGGTTCTGTGTCGCCAGGACCACGAACGGCCGGGGCAGCGGATGCGTCTTCCCCGCCAGGGTGACCTGCCGCTCGGCCATCACCTCCAGCAGGGCCGACTGCACCTTCGCCGGGGCACGGTTGATCTCGTCGGCCAGCAGGAAGTTGACGAACACGGGCCCGAGCTCCACGTCGAACCGCTCGCTGCCCGGATGGTAGACGCGGGTGCCGACGATGTCGCTCGGCACCAGGTCGGGGGTGAACTGGATCCGGGCGAAGGAGCCGCCGACCACCGTGGCCAGCGTCGAGGCGGCGAGCGTCTTGGCGACGCCGGGAACGCCCTCCAGGAGGCAGTGCCCCCGTGCCAGCAGCGCCACCAGCAGCCGCTCGACCATGTGGTCCTGCCCGACGATGACCCGGCGCACCTCGGCGAGAGTCTCCCGCAACGCCCCGATGTCCCCGCCCCTCGCCCGGCCCCGTTCCGGCTCACTGCGCTCATCCGCGACGGTCATGCGTGTTATTCAATCGTGACTCCGTGGGAGAATCCATGCCCTGACAGTGCCCGGCGTCGGCGGGCAGAACCGTCGGGTGTGTTTTCATGAGCTGGATGGCCACTCCTTTGCAGTACGGCGACCCGCCCCGGTTGGGGCCCTTCGTGCTGCAGGCCCGACTGCTCACCGCGCCGGCCGGTCTCGTCTACCTGGGCCAGGGGCCCGACGGGCGCGCGGTGTCCGTGGCCGTCCTCACCCGAGGGGCAGCGCTGGACGCGGCGGCCAGGGACCGGTTCGTCACCGCGATCAAGGATGCCGGGCGGCACCGCGGCGGGTGGCGCGGCCGGAACGTCCCGCTGATCGGTGTGGTGCGCGGCCGCGCCGAGACCCCCGAGGTCGTCGCCATGGACGAGGGCCGGGCGCCGTGGGTGGCCGTGCCGTACGTGCCGGGGGGAGCGGGCGCGGAGCGGTTCCTCGAACCCGTCATGGTGTCGGGCATGCTGCTCGGCGACCGGCAGGGGCCCGATTTCGTGCCGTACTGGCTGGGAGACCGGGATCCGGCGCTGCCCGCCCCCGCGCCTCCCGGGCCTCCTCCCGTCGGGACACGGCGCTCCGTCGGCCTCGCCTCGGCGCTGCTGGCCACGCTCGTCGCCATGATGATCGCGATGGTGTGGCTGCTGCTGGTCCGTCTGGAGGGCGATCCCCAGCCGACCCGGCCGCTGCCGCCGACGGTCGTCGTCCCCACGCCGCCGCCGACCCCGGCGTCCCCGCGACCCGGAGAGCAGTCGCCCACGCCGTCAGAGGGAGGTTCGGAGAGCCGGACGACGCTCCCTGGGGGCGACGACGACGTCGGCGGGGACATCTAGGACGTGTTTCATAAGCGGCGCCGTGTGGCTCATACCTCTGGAAGGGAGGGATCGGGTCTCCAGGGGTTCGGCGCGGTGATGGACCAGCGTTCATGGTCGCGCCAGGCCCCGTCGATGTAGAGGTAGGCGGGCGACAGCCCTTCGTAACGGAAGCCCAGGCGCTGGACCAGGGCCAGGGATGCCTTGTTCGCCGGCTGAATGCCGGCCTCCAGCCGGTGGAGCCGCAGGTCGGTGAAGGCGTGCCGTAGGGCGACGGTGAGCCCGTCGGTCATGTAACCCTGCCCTGCGGACGGGGCGAAGGCCGCATAGCCGAGGGACGCGCCCTGGTAGCGGCCCCGGATGATCGAGTTGATGTTGACCATGCCGGCGGCTGTGCCGGTCTCCCGGACACGGATCAGAAAGCCCAGGTTGGTGCCGTCGTCGAAGCGGCGCATCCAGATCTGGAACTCCTCCGCGGTCGCGGGCAGCTGCATCCATGGCAGGTGCAGCTCGGTGCTGGCCCGCACGAGCGAGCAGAACTCGTCCTGGTCGGAGAGGGCGAGTGGGTGCAGTTCGACCCGTGATGGCATTTCGGACATGGACCAACGTTAGGGCCTGTTGTGATCAGAGTGCGGTTCGCGAGCCCATGTCCTTGATGCCGCAGTGTGATCGTATGGATTTATAGCGTTACCACCGGTTGGTGGGTCCGGATGTGCTGGGATAGCCGAGCGAGTGAGCGCAAGCCGTACCCCAGCGGCTTGTCCGACGAGCAGTGGGCGTTGATCGAGCCGGTGCTCACGGCATGGAAGGCCGCGCACCCGTCCGTCAGCGGCCACGAGGGCAACTGCGAATTACGCGAGATCGTCAACGCCATCCGCTACCAGGGGCGGACCGGCGTCCAATGGGACTATCGGCCGCACGACCTGCCACCCAAGAGTGCGACGTATTACTACTTCTCCAAGTGGCGCGACGACGGCACCGACAAGACAATCCACGACCTGCTGCGCTGGCATCTGCGCGAGAAGAAGGAGCGATTAGAGAGCTTTAAGGGCTGAGGTTAGGGCGGTTGGAAGTCCAAGCCGGTCTTGGCGGTGAAGGCGGTGATCAGGCTGGGACGGTACTGCATCCGTTTCAGTCGGTTCTTCACTATGCGCAGGAGATCGTCGACCGTGTGCACCGCGAGGTTGGCCAGGCTCCTCTTCATATGCGCTCACACCGCCTCGACCGGGTTGAACTCCGGCGCGTAGGCGGGAAGTTGGAAGACCGTCAACCAGGGCCGGTTGGCGATCAACGTCTTCATCTCGGCCGAGGTGTGCGTGTTCAGGTTGTCCCACACCATCACCAGCGGGCCGCCGAGCTGCTGGTGGGCGGCATCGAACAACGCGGCGTAGTCGGCAGAGGTGAAGCCCTTCCGCTCACCCTTGCGGCCACGATGAACACGGGTGCGGTAGATCAGCCGCGGAGCATGGCCGGGCTTGGTCACAACCAGCCCGGCGATGGAGATGCGGCCGCTGCTACGCGCCGGAACCGCCACGACCGGGGTCCTGCCACGCCGCCCCCACGTACGCCCCTTGGGTGACCTCAGGCTTTGACCGGCCTCGTCTTCGAAGCACAGCCAGGCTCCCAACTCGGCCGCGGCCCTTTTATGACAGGCCACTGCTCGTCCCTCCACCCGGCAATCGCAGCCTCATCACGTTCAGCGGCCCGTCGGGCGGGAGCCTGCCAGCTCCAGCCGAGCCGGTGCAGCAGGTAACACATCCCGCCCAGCGTGTAGGAAACCCCGAACCGAGCCTTGACCACCTCCGCGATCCGGCTCAGCGTCCAGCACTGGTCCTGCCAGCCGTACGCGGCCGGCCCTGCCTCAAGCTCGGCCTCCAGTACCGCCAGCTGCGCATCGGTGAGCTTGCACACCGCACCACCCGGCCCTTTCGAGGCCAGCGCCTGCCTCCCGCCCGCCGCATACAGCCGGTCTCCGATGCTGCGGCCCCGCGCCCGGGGGCTGACCCACACCGACCTCAGCTCGCATGCGCCGCTGTCCCCCGGAAGGCCGCAGGCCATCCCGACTGTTCGGCCATCCAGCAACGCGACGATGTTGTAGGTGCCGGGCGTCAGCATCGCGCATACGGGCTCCTGCTGCAGCCAGGCGGTTAGGCCAAGCATTTGAGACTGTCCCAGCCTCCCTTCGCGGGGGGGTTTCTTTGTGTCTGGGAAGTGGTTAGGTTCATGGCTTCTTATCCGTCTCGAGGGGTTCTGTGGACTACTTCTTCGCCTCCCGTGACAAGGTTCGGGGGTTCGGTGCGATAGCCGACGGCATCGACCTTGACTTCCTGCGGTACGTGACCCGGCAGCGGGCACTCAAGGACGGCACCCCGTTCTTCCTCGGATCGGACATGCGGCCGCTGGAGCCGCACTGCTCGTTCTTCCTCGACCTGGCCAAGACGCTCAAGGCGAAGTCGCTGCAGGACTACACCTACGACTTCCTCGACTTCCTGGAGAGCCTCGGGCTGGCCGGTCGTCGGACAACGTGTCGGCTATGTCAATCGGTCGTGCTGGCGTGCACGGCGATGATTCGCCAGCCGTGCGTCTCGCCGTATAGCCAAGTACGGGTGTAGCGCATCCTGGCCGCGAACGGCGCACCGGAGACGGTCCCTTCGACGGTGCCGAGAAACCACGTCACCCCGGTGCGCCCATCGGCGAGCACGGTCAACTCCTCCTCGGCCACCCTCGTCACCACCTGCGCCCGAGTGCGGTGCAGCTCCAGGTCGTCCGCCTTGGTCGCAACGTTCGCACCGAAGGTAAAGATCAGCCGATCATCCAGCAGCCGATCCAGCGCCTCGACATCTCCAGCGAGCTGCGCGGCCTGGAGTCGGCGCTCGGCGTCCCGCAAGTCCTCCATCATGAGGTCCACCCTCCCAGCCAGCGCCGTATCCGCGCCAGGACGTTCACGCTCGGCTGATCTTCGCAATCCGATCCAGGGACTCCGATCGTCGGTGAGTGGGTGTCGGGTTTAGAAGGCTCCCCGACAGGCCGTTGAAGTGGTGCGCGGCGGCCCGGAAAATCAGACCGTCGCGAGTTCGCGTCTTCTGTGATTCGCGACGGTCGAGGATTGAAGACACCCTCTGAGACACAACATGGATTGAGACATCCGAACTGTTCCTAACTAGGTGCTGCGGCGAGCAGTTGCATCGTCAAGGCCGACCGCTCTGGCCGCTTGCCGCGGCCACGTCCGGGGAGGTGGTGTTTGAGAAGGCCACCCGTAATCCGGTGGACTATTAGGCAGTAATCGCCTCAATATTCACTTTAGCATCGTTTGTCCCATTCTCCATGCCGGTCTTCTTCCGACACTCGGCCAAGACCTCGCGGCCCATGTAGCGGCGCTGCTCGGTCCACTCATCGTTCTGCTCGGCCAGCACCGCACCCACCAGCCGGACGATCGCCTCCCGGTTGGGGAAGATACCGACCACGTCCGTGCACCTCCTGATCTCCTTGTTCAACCGCTCCTGAGGGTTGTTGGACCACACCTGCCGCCACACCGCCTTCGGAAAGGCGGCGAACGCCAAGATGTCGTCCCTGGCCTCGTCCAAATGCTCAGCAGCGGCCGGATACTTGGCCTCCAACACCTCCACGACGTGACGATGCTGCGCATACACCGACTCAGCGTCGGGCTGCTCGAAGACGGTCCGCAGCATGGTCGCCACCCACGGCTGCGCCGACTTCGCCACCCGGCAGGACAGGTTCCTCGCGTAGTGCGCCCGACACCTCTGCCACACCGCACCGGGCAACGTCGAGGCGATCGCGTCCCGCAACCCGGCATGGCAGTCGGAGGTGACCAACTGCACCCCGGACAGGCCACGAGCGACCAGGCCACGCAGGAACGCCAGCCAGCCCGCCCCGTCCTCAGACGAGGTCACGTCCAGACCGAGGATCTCCCGATACCCCTCAGCGTTGACCCCAGTCGCGACCAGGGCATGCACGCTCACCGTCCGCCCGCCCTCACGCACCTTCTGCGTCAACGCGTCCACCCACACGAACGTGTACGGCCCGCCGTCCAACGGCCGGGACCGGAACTGCTCCACCATGCCGTCCAACTCGGCGGCCATCGCCGACACCTGCGACTTCGACAGGCTCGTGATGCCCATCGCCTCGGCCAGTTTCTCCACCCGCCGCGTTGACACCCCCAGCAGATACGACGTCGCTACCACCGACGTGAGCGCCCGCTCGGCCCGGCGCCGCTTGCCCAGCAGGAAATCCGGGAAGTACGAGCCGGCCCGCAGGCGCGGCACGGCCAGCTCGATGCTCCCGGCCCGGGTGTCCCACGGCCTGCTCCGGTAGCCGTTGCGGGTGTTGACCCGCTGGTCGGACACTTCGCCGTAGCCGGCACCGCAGATCTGCTCGACCTCGGCGTCCATCATCCGCTGCGCGAACTCCCGGATCATCGTCTTGAGCAGGTCCGGGCTCGCCGCGGCGAGGGTGTCTTCGAAGTACTCCCCGGCAGCGGGCACAATGTCATTGACGGCCACTTCGTCCCCTTCGTGTTGATCTGAGCGAATCGAAGGATTACGGAGTGGCCGTCTCTTGTCACATGGATCTCACCCGTGCCAGTGCCAGGTCTAGATCACCCGCACACCATCTCCCTGGACGCGAACCTTGCCGCCCAGGCCACGGGAAACCGGCCCTGGTTGACGGTCTTCCAACTTCCCGCCTACGCGCCGGAGTTCAACCTGGTCGAGGCGGTGTGGGCGCCGGCCAACCTCGCGGTGCACACGGTCGACGATCTCCTGCGCATAGTGAAGAACCGACTGAAACGGATGCAGTACCGTCCCAGCCTGATCACCGCCTTCACCGCCGGAAAAGATGCCGCCAAGCGCGTGCCGGGCAGGAAGCGGGGCTTGGCGGTGGACGTGCTGGGGCTGGTCATCGCCGTGGTCATGCTGGCCGCCTCGGTCCACGAGAATGTCGCCGGGATCGCCCTGCTGGACCGAGTCGTCGCTGGCACCGAGGGCACGGTGACCAAAGCGCTGGTCGACCAGGGGTTCAAAAATGCCGTCGTCGCGCATGGCGTAGACCTGGGGATCGACGTGAAGATCGTCGAGCGTAACCCCGCCGACAAGGGGTTCGTCCCCCAGCGCACGAGATGGGTCGTCGAGCAAACGTACGGCATCTTGATGTTCCACCGGCGTCTGGTCCGCGACTACGAGCACCTGCCGGCCTCCGAATCCCGGGTGTATTGGGCGATGACGGATGTGATGTCCCGCCGCCTGACCCGTGGCACCGCCCCGTCATGGCGGTGGACATGATCAGACCCGACGTGTGCCAATCCGACCCCGGCACCTGGCTCCTGGACCGGATCGACGCCCGCGAGCACTCCCTGACCTGCCAGATCGAGCAGATCCAGACGGAGATCGACGCTCTCACCGCGCGTCTGGGCGAACTTGAACGTCGTCCTACAGGGTTGTTAGGTTGCGCGCATGTCAGATCTAGGACATGTGGCTTGGCCGCCTGAGCTGATCCGGACCGAGCGGCTCGTGCTCCGTGAGCCCGAGGCGCGGGACCGTACAACGTTCATCGAGCTGCTCGCCTCGCCAGAGGTGCACACCTACCTCGGCGGTCCCCGCCCGCGTGACGAGCTTGAGCGTGAGATGCCCGAGGTGCCCGAGCGATGGCCCGGGAGTTTCGTCGTCGAGTTCGACGGGGCGATGATCGGCCAGATCCTGCTCAGGAGAGCAGCCGGGCACCGTCGCCCGGCTGCCGTGGGGAAGGCCGATCTCGGTTACCTGTTCCTGCCGAAGGCCTGGGGGCAAGGGTACGCCGCCGAGGCGTGTGCGGCGGCACTCGACTGGTTTGACGGCGCCCTTCCCGGCGAGCCGGTGGTGCTCACCACCCAGAGCGCCAACGTCGGCTCGATGCGCCTCGCGGCAAAGCTGGGGTTCACCGAGGTCGAGCGGTTCCATGCCTGGGACGCCGAGCAGTGGCTCGGCCTGCGGCCCCCGGCCACGTGATGGGGCTACGCGATTCTGGCTCTGACGCTTTTCCTGGATGCTGTTGATGATCTTCACGATGCTGGCAGGTCGTGGATGAGGCGTTCGAACGGCCGAAGAGAGCGAAATCGGCCGTCGGGGGTAGACGCCCGGAATGTCGTGATCGGCAAGCCGGAGAAGGTTGGTGCCCACGGCGACGAGGACGTGCTGACCGCGGCCGGCCAGGCGCTTGATCTTGGCGCGGATGTTCTCGATGTCCTTGTGCGTCAAAGGAAGGTCGAGCGCTTCGCACCTCGGCCAGCTGAGCCTTCTGCTCGTCCGTCATGGCCCCCTCCAGGACCTCCTGCGCCGACGGCAGCGCGTCCGTCATTTCCTGGACACGCGCGTCGGCCGCGTCGTAGGCGCGCTGGGCAGCGATCAGATCGTCAGGAATTTCGTAGTCGGCCATGTTTCCCCCGGGTGGTGCGGAGGTACTGGGCGATCCTACGAGGGGGCCGGCCAGGGACATCTCGTCGGGCGCGACTGGGAGTCGGCCCTCGCGCAACTGGTCGCCATCACGGCGCCCACGGTGGTCGTTAGCCTCACCTTCCTGTCGGTCGGCCATACCGCCGCGCTGCTATCCATCGGCTCTCCGGATCCCTCCGGCTCTCCGGATCCCTCCGGCTCTCCGGATCCCTCCGGCTCTCCGGATCCCTCCGGCTCTCCGGATCCCTCCGGCTCTCCGGATCCCTCCGGCTCTCCGGATCCCTCCGGCTCTCCGGATCCCTCCGGCTCCCCGGATTCCTCGGCGAGATAAGGCGGCGGGCCGGGCGGTGCGCTGCGGGCAGTGACTCGCAAGAGGGTTCCAAGTCGTCTCGCGTATCACTGGTGACGGATCATCCGAGCCAAGAAGAACCCGCGCCGGGAAGCACAGGAAAGAAGAGAGATAATGCGCAGGATCGCCCGTGGAGTGCTGCTGGCCACGGCCCTCGTGCTGGGACTGCCCGCCGCGGCGAGTGCGACGGCCCAGGGCGACTTCTATCTGGGGACGGTCAGATCCGGCTCCGTGCATTCCGGGTACGCCAAGGCGCAGCTGTGGGTCACCGGCTTCAACCAGAGCCACTTCACCGCGTACGGCAGGATTTATGACCGAGATCGCCACCCCGGTCACTGCGCCTGGGTTCGCGCCAGGTTCCACTACCAGAAGGGTGGACCGTCCTGGTCGCCGGCGCGGTGGTCCTGCGCCTCCTCCGGGTACAAGGGCTACCTTTTCGAAACCAAGGGCCAGGTCAAGAGGATCGACCTCAAGGTCTGCGTCTACCAGCCGAAGCGGAACGCGCTCTCGCACTGCCGGGTCGAGACCATCAGGGACGAGGACCTCGCGAACTGACCCGCGGGACGATACTCGGGGCCCGTCCGGTCGGCCAGCCGGGCCCCGAGTACTGCCTCAGTTCTCAGTCGATCTCCGCCTGGGTCTGCTCGATCTGGCATGTCAACGCCTGCTCGCGAGCGTCGATCTTGCCCAGTAGCCACCTGCCGGGATCGGGTGGCTGCGCCTCCAGCCTGGTCACGTCAGTGGAATTGCCGGGACCTTCGCGGCGGTGGATGCTCAGCGGGGGGAGACGAAGCCGGACTCGTAGGCGGCGATCACCGCCTGGGTCCGGTCCCGCGCGCCGAGCTTGGCCAGCACGTTCCCCACGTGGGTCTTGACGGTCTCGGGGCCGACCACGAGCTCGGCCGCGATCTCGCCGTTCGACAGGCCGCGCGCCATCAGCCGCAGCACGTCCCCCTCGCGCGAGGTGAGCCGGTCGATCCCCGGTACGGCGCGGGCGCTCCCGGACGCGCCGCTCGCGGCGGCCAGCGACCTGATCGCGGCGGGGAAGAGCAGCGAGTCCCCGGACGCCACCAGCCGGATCGCGTGCACCAGTTCCTCCGGCCGGGCGCGCTTGAGCAGGAACCCGCTCGCCCCGGCCCGCAGCGCCTCGTAGACGTGGTCGTCGTTCTCGAAGGTCGTGACGACTAGCACCTTCGGCGGCGACTGCCCGGCCAGGATGGCCCGGGTCGCCTGGATGCCGTCCACGGCGGGCATCCGCACATCCATGAGCACCACGTCGGGCCGCGTCTCGCGGACGACGGACAGCGCCTCCGCCCCGTCGGACGCCTCGCCGACCACCTCCAGGCCGGGCTCCGCTCCGATGATGACGCGCAGTCCCGTACGGATGAGGCTCTCGTCGTCCGCGATGACGACGCGCACGGTCATGCCGGCCACCTGCCCTCGGCGGGCAGGGGGAGGGAGGCGTGGACCCGCCAACCGCCGTCCGCAGGGCCCGCTTCGAACTCGCCGCCGAGCAGGTCCGCCCGCTCCCGCATGCCCGCCAGGCCGCGGCCGGCCCGTGGTGCGACCGTCCCTGGTGCCGCGGTCCGTGTGGCCGCCCATGTGGCGGTCTGCGTGGTGGCCCGTGTGGCGGTCTGCGTGGTGGCCCGTGTGGCGGCCCGTGCCCGTGTCGCGTTTCGCAGGTCGAGCTCCAGGCTCTCGTCCCGTACGGCCACCGCCACCTCGACCGGGCCGGTGCCGTACCGGATGGCGTTGGTCAGTGCCTCTTGGACGATCCGGTACGCCTCGCGGGACACCACGGGAGGGACGCCGGACAGATCGTCGATCCGACTGATGATCCGGGCGCCCGAGGAGTCCAGGAGCCGGTCCAGGTCGTGCAGGGTCGGCTCCGGCTCGGTACGGCCCGCGCCGTCCCGCAGCACCCCGATGACGTGGTCGAGCTCCGCCAGCGCGGACCTGGCGGACTCCTCGATGGCGTGCAGCGCGGCCCGCGCCGTGGCCGGGTCGCGGTCGAGCACGCGGCCGGCGGCGGCGGCCTGCACGGTGACGACACTGAGGGCGTGGCCGACGGAGTCGTGCAGCTCCCTGGCCAGGCGGTTGCGGGCGGCCAGTCGCCGGGCGTTCGCCTCGGCCGCGGCCAGTCGGTCGGCGGGCGAGGGGCCGAGCAGGACCGGGGCGAGCGTGGCCAGCAGCCTGCCCGCTCCCACGAGGAGGCCGACCAGCAGGACGAGGGTCAGCACGGCGAGCGGCGGCCCCCAGAGCGCGGCCCGGCCGGTTTCGATGGAGAGGTCCCCGATGCGGGT
This sequence comes from Microtetraspora sp. AC03309, assembly GCF_020826795.1. NCBI lineage: Bacteria > Bacillati > Actinomycetota > Actinomycetes > Streptosporangiales > Streptosporangiaceae > Microtetraspora > Microtetraspora sp. AC03309. The sequence continues at coordinate 31,064 of NZ_JADDIL010000012.1, forward strand.
GGGGCCGTCCATGAGGGGCAGCGCCGCCGCCCACATCGCGAACGGCACGAGGGCCAGAGCCAGGCCGCTGGCGACGCCGCCGACGGCCAGGTGGACGGTGAACCACCCGGCGGTTCTGAGGCGTTCCGCCCGGGTCCGCGTCGCGAGGGGAGGCGGGGGATCGATCGACACGCCCAGCAGCGCCCGCACCGCCGCGATCTCGAACGCGCGTACCGGCAGGACCAGCCCCGAGGCGGCGACGAAAGGGAGCGCGGCCAGGAAGATCAGCGGCTGCACCGACAGCAGGGGGTCCCCGGGCGCAGGGGACGGCCGCCACAGCGCCGCCACCACCTCACCCGCCATCATGTACGGCATCAGCAGCGCTCCGCCGACGACCAGGCAGGCCCATCGGCGGTAGGTGACCGCGCTGCGCAACGGTGCGATGACACCGTTCACCCGTGCTCCTTTCCTCAGCGGGTCCTGCCGGCCCGCGAGAATCCGTGGTCCGCGGGGTCGGCGGCTCCGTACGCACCCCATCGTGCCGTCCGACGCCGGTGGAAGACGAGACGGGTTGGGGGCCGCGGGAGGACGCGTCGTCCCGGTGGTGGTCAGCCGAGGCCGCAGGCCCGGCAGCGGCCCCTGGTCCGGTAGCGGTAGCCGATCGCGGCCGAGGCCATGGTGAGGCCCCAGGTGAGGAACAGCGGATAGATGCCCTGGAACACCCACGCGGAGACGCCCCCCAGGTCGCCGGCCTGCGGCGGGTCGACCAGCCCGAGCCTGTGGGCGACGGTCATGCCGGTCCCCATGAGGCCGGTGGAAATGAGCATCACCGAGCCCACGTACCCGGCGGTCAGCGGCATCCAGTGCGGGATGAGCCGGGGCGTCCAGGTGCGGGCGAAGCCGATGCCGAGAGCGACTCCGATGAGACCCAGCACGGCCGTGTCCCCGAGCCCCGGGGTCCACAGGTGCACGTCGTCGCCGAAGGCGTGCGGATCGTCGAGGCCGAAGGTGCCGCCCAGTCCCCACTGCGCCTTGAACCCGCCGTACGCGGCGGCGAGCAGGGCGGACACGTACCCGGCGTGACGGGTGTATCCGCTCAGACCACTCACCTCGGCGGCGCCGGTGTGATCGTTCGCGCTGTGGGGTGTCCGGCCGCATCGGGGGCAGGCGCCGAGTGACCGCCGCCGGTAGCGGATCGCGGCGACGGCGACGGCCGTGCCCGCGATGAGGGACGCGACGCGGGCGCCGCTGAGCGTCCAGTTCATGTCCGGGTCGAGCACGCCCCGGTCGCCCGTCAGGAGGGAGATCCCCTTCATGATCGTCAGAAGGATGTCCAGGGCGACACCGGTGGCGGCGAAGCCGATGAGCAGCACGGTGGCCGTCCATCCGGCGGCGGCGACGAGAGGGCGGTACGGCGGCGCTGCCGGGCGGGTCTCGATTTGTGAGTTCGCGGGTTGCCGGTTCATGGATCCACACTCGCGTGATCGCGAACTCCGGTCCTCCCGAGCCGGGGTGAGGCGCGTCCCCCGCGAGGGGGAGATCGCGCCGACGTGCCTTGGACGCGGGGGTCGAACAGCACCGCCCGGGTTCGCGCTGCGACTGGTGACGGTGCGGTGGCTGCGGACGTTCCCGGCACATCCGCTGGATGTGCCGGGTGCGGGGCTGGAGTTCGTGGCCGAGCGACTGGAGGTGGAGGCCCCCCACCCCACCCCACCCTCGCCCGGCTAGGCCTCGGCGATGGCGAGTCCCTGGTCGTCGAGCCTGGCCGCCAGGCCGAAAGTCGCGTAGACGTCGGAGTCCTGGAACACCGAATTCCGGCTGATGCCCTCGTCGGTGACGGTGAAGATCTGGAGCGTGTGCAGGTCGTACCCGTCGCCGACGCGCTGATAGGCGGCGAATCCGGGCTGGCCGCCGTTGGCCGCGACCTCCTTGAGAAGCCAGTCCTTCCCGGCAGCCCCGAAGACCCATTCCATGAACAGGCCATAGTTGCCGCGGCCGGAGAACCAGTTGAGCATCGGCGGCATCTCCATGAGCACGTCCTCGGTGAGCAGCCGCTTGAGGCCCTCGACGTCGGCGAGCACGAACGCGTTCATGTAGCGCTCGACCCAGGCGCGCTGCTCGGCCGCGGACGGCTCGCTGACCCGTTCCCGCCGGACCCCGACCTCCTTCATGCGGGTACGCGCCCGCTGCAGGGAACTGTTCACCGACACGACGGTGGTGCCGAGGATTTCCGCCGTCTCGGACCCGGAGAAGCTGAGCACGTCACGCAGGATCAGCGCACCGCGCTGACGCGCCGACAGGTGCTGCAGGGCGGCGGCGAACGCCAAGCGCAGGCTGCTGCGGTCGATCACGGCCCCAGCCGGATCGCCCGCGTCCAGCAACGAGTCCGGCAAGGGCTGGAGCCAGGCGACGTGCTCTCCCTGGACGAGCGGCCCGAGCGGATCCGACGCGGCCACCAGGCCCGACGGCAGCGGTCGGCGGCCGCGTACCTCCAGGGCGGTCAGGCAGGCGTTCGTCGCGATCCGGTAGAGCCAGGTGCGCAATGAGCTGCGAGTATCGTCGTACTGCTCCCGCGCCCGCCACGCCCTCAGATACGTGTCCTGGACCACGTCCTCTGCGTCGTGAGCCGAGCCGAGCATCCGGTAGCAGTGCGCCAGCAGCTCTGTCCGGAACGGTTCGATCCGGCGATCGAAGCCTTTCTCCCTCGTCATCACGCCACGCCCCATCTCCACTGCCGCCACAACCACCCTTCCTGGCGATGTGCAGTGACAATCCGCTATGGGCGGATAGGTCACCACGCGGTCATCAACAGCCTGACCACGGTATACGTCCCGATTCGGATAAAGAGTGAGATCGGTGCTTGTTCCTGAACCTCACGCGTAGGTACACACGGTCACTGCCGGTAACAAGGAACGGTTCACTGCCCAGGCGCCAGCACCGGGCTGTTGTGATAGGCGGCGATCAGCCACTGGCCGTCCCGCTTCTCGAAGACCCACGTCGCGTTCACCTTACGCAGGTCATCCGGAACCTCGGTCTCGCCGGAGAACAGAATGGCGGATTCGCTGATGACGATCGCGCCGTCCCTGCCGACGAAGCGGATGCTGAGCTGCTTGTTGTAGGTCGAGCTGCCCTTGAGCGGCCCCTCGAAGCCCAGGGCCATGTTCTGACGGATCACGTCACGGCTGTCGCGGAGCGAGCCGGTCATGATGGCGGTCGCGTCCGCGGTGTAGTTGGCGACCATGCTGTCGGCGTCGCCGGCCTCCCACGCCTTGTAGGAGTCAACCAGCACGGCCTGGATGGCGGCCTGGTCTTCCACACGACTGTCTGACATCGGATGCTCCCTTGTGATCGGTTCGCCCGGGATATTCCGGCGAGCTCGTCAGTACATACCGGCGGTGGGGTCGGAACTCATCGCGGCAGATGGGAACTTTCTCTCGTCTTCAAGGGCGGCCTGGTGGCCGCCGTCCCGCCGGATGTGCGGCCTCTTCGGGCCGGTCCCGGCGGGCCGTGGTGGCCTGCTCGGGGACACGCTGACAGGGGGCCTGTGGCCGAGTCGATCCGGTTCGGCCGTCTCACTCGCGGGCAGGCGTCCACGGCCCTTCGTGATCGAGGAGGCGGGTGAGCCGGGCCGCGTGCGGGCGCCAGTCGAGCCCCTTGCTCTCGGCCCAGGCGTCGTCGTGGCACGTACGCAGGTGACGGGTCCCCGCGTCGCCGATCACGGTCACCACGTCACCACACACACCCTCGGCGCGCATGCGGTCGATGAGTTCGAGCGCGCCCCACAGGTTCGCGCCTGTCGCGGCGCCGACCGCCAGACCGGTCGCCTCGCGTACGCGGCGGGCGGCGGCCACGCTCGCGGCGTCGGGCACGGGGACGACCAGATCGACGACGTCGGTGGCGAATCCGGGCTCCATGCGCGGGCGGCCGATGCCCTCGATCCGGGAGGGCATCCCGGTGGCGTAGTCGGCGGCGCCGTACGTCCAGCCGGGGAAATAGGCGGAGTTCTCCGGGTCCACCACGGCCAGCCGTCCGGGAAGGCCGTGGCCGCGCAGGTGACGGCCGACGGCGGCGGACGTGGCACCGGTCCCCGCGCCGACCACGATCCAGCGTGGGCACTCGTCCACCTGCCGGAACAGCTCCTCCGCCAGGCTTCCGCCGTGCCAGTCCACGGTCGCCGCCGCGGTGTAGTGGTCGAGGTAGTGGCCTCCCAGCCGGTCGGCCAGGTGTCCGGCCTCGCCGTACACGGCGAGCGGCGGATCGACGTACCGGCACGTCCCGCCCAGCCGCTCGACGTCCACGCCGGAGGACTTCTTCGGCATCACGGCGATGTACGGCAGGCCGAGCAGCCGGGCGAAGTACGCCTGGGCGGTGGCCATCGCGCCTCCGGTGGCCTCGACCACGGTGGTGCCCTCCGAGATCCGGCCCGTGACGATCGCGTCGCGGAAGAGCGCACGGGCCAGTCGGTGCTTGAGGCCGCCGGTCGGCTGGGCCGACTCGTCCTTCAGCAGCAGGCGCACGCCCCACCCGGCGGGCAGCGGGAACTCGCGGAGCGGTGTGGTGCCCGCCCACTCCTGCTCTTGATCCAGCCTTCCGATCGCCTGCGTCGCCCATGTGCTGATCATGCGGGGCAATCTAGCGGGCGGCGCCGCCACCATGGAGAACGCGTTGGCGCTGCGCCGGGCCTGGCCCCGCCGGGCGCCGCCGCCATGGTCGTCCTGCCGGTCGCGGGCCCCTGCGGTCCGTGGCGGCCCTCTGGCGCCGAGGCGCCCGTCGGCTTATAGTCATCTCCATGACTACTCATATCCATGAGTACTGAGCCGATGGCCCTCAGACACGCGGTGCTGGCGGCGCTGCTCGACGGCGAATACAGCGGATACCAGCTCGCCAAGATCTTCGACATCGGCGTCTCCAACTTCTGGTACGCCGCCCCGCAGCAGCTCTACGCCGAGCTGACCAAACTGGAGGCCGACGGCCTGGTCACGGGCCGGGAGGTGGTCCAGCGGGGCCGCCCCAACAAGCGCGTGTTCAAGGTGACCGAGGCCGGGCTCGGCGAGCTGGCCGCCTTCGCCGCCACACCGGCCAAACCCCTGCTCATCCGCGACGACCTGGCCGTCAAGGTGCACGCCGTCGACCTGCTCGACCCCGCGCCGGTGATCGGGCAACTGCACGACCGGGCCCGGGAGGCCGCCGCCAAGCTGGAGGTGTTCGAGCAACTCCTGCTGCGCCTGCGCGGCGAGCTGGACGAGGAGACGTTCCTGCGCCAGGGCGAGCACGTCGGCCCCTACCTGTCCTGCCTGGCGGGATGCAGGCTGGAGCGCGAGACCCGCGCCTGGTGCCTGGAGACGGCGCGGACGCTCGGCGAGCGCACGGCCCGCGCCGGAAAGGAGACCTCATGACCGTCTACACGCGTTACGTCGCGCTCGGCGACAGCCAGACCGAGGGCCTCGGTGACGGCGACGACGTCAACGGCCACCGCGGCTGGGCCGACCGCCTCGCCGAACACCTGGCCCGCGCCGACCCCGGCCTCCTGTACGCCAACCTCGCGGTCCGCGGCCGGCTCGCGGGCCAGATCCGCTCCGAGCAGCTGGCCCCCGCGCTGGCGCTGCGCCCCGACCTGGCCACGGTCATGGCGGGCATGAACGACCTCATTCGCCCCGGCTGCGAGCCCGCCGCTGTGGCGGAGGTGCTGGAGGAGATGTACGCCGCCCTGACCGAGGCGGGCGCGCACGTGGTTACCGTGACTTTTCCGGATATCGGGAAGATCGCCCCGATAGCCCGGCCGCTCCGGCCCAAGGTGCTCGACCTCAACGCCCGCATCCGCGCCGCCGCGGCCCGCCACGGGGTCACGGTGGTGGACACGTTCGCGATGGAGTTCGTCACCGACGCGCGCATGTGGGGCATGGACCGGCTGCACGCGAGCCCGGAGGGCCACGCCCGCATCGCCGCCGCCATGGCCCACTCCCTCAGCCTGCCCGGCAGTGACGACACGTGGATGCTGCCGTTCCCGCCCTTGCCCCCGGCGCGGGCGTGGCGGGTGGCGGCGGCCGAGCTGCGTTGGTTCGCCACGTTCGCGGGCCCGTGGATCGGCCGCCGCATCCGCGGCCGCTCCTCGGGCGACGGCCGCACGGCCAAGCGGCCGGAGCTCACGCCGTGGGCCCAGCCGGCCGCGAGCCTCAGCATGCCGCAGTCCGCTCCCTTGGCCGGGTCGGCGGCGGGCCCAGAGGTGCCGGCGCCCGCGGTGGGTGGACGGCAGGTCGTGCCGCCCGGAGAGGACCTCCTGGAGCGCGATCTTGGCCTTGATCACCGGTCGCCGTAACCGCTCTTCGCGGTGCACGACCCTGGCCATCTTGTGCGGTGAGCGCTTGGCGAAGAACCAGTGGGCCCACGGGCAGCGGGATCATTACTTGCGCTTTGACCACAAATCTCATCAGATGTCATGATTTATCCCGTTCGTATAAACGCCGAGATGGATTGTGATCTCCCTTATCCCGATACGTCTGGGTAAGTTTGCCGACCACCTCGGGTGTTCTTGGAGCTGCCACGCGGACCTGTTCGGTGAAGACGAGATTCGCCGCTTCCTCACGGGGCGTATCGCGGCCCGCTGCCGCCGTCCGCCGCGGATGTCGACCTCGACCGTCCCTTGGAGGAGTTCAGTTCGGCGAACGGCGGAGGGCGTCCGCCCCGGCGGACGCCGCTCTCGCCGCGGATCCGGGCACGTTCACGGCGCTGGGCGGCCGGGACGTCGGAATGGCGGGTTCGGCGTCGCGCCGGCCCGGGTAGGCGTGCGGGGCCCGGGGCTGGATTGTCGGGCGGGCGTCGCAGAGCCTCGAAGGGATCCCGTTCGAGGAATCGGCCGACGTGCCGCCCATGGCCGGCAACCTACCGGGGGTCGATCCTGATGCCGCTGCGAGTTTCGAAGGACCGCTGGGCGTCACCGAACAGGTCCCCGAGACCGGGTCCCCAGCCAACGCGCAGCTCTCGCATCATCGCGTCCTTCGCCTCTGTCGCCGCCTGCTCGGCCGCGTGAATCGCGGCGATCACCGCATCGCCGAGGGTCACGCTGTCGAGGCGGCGCTTGCTCGCCACACTGACGTCGAGCGCCAACAGGTTGCCCACGGCGTCGACGGTCGCGACCACACCGCCTTTGTCGGCCGTGCCGGTGAACCGGCGCGCGCCCCACTCGGCCATGGTCGCGTCGGTCTCGGCCGACGCACCCGCCAACTGCTCGGAGAGCCTGCGCAGCTCATCCATCTCATCCATGCTCGCCCTCCCGCAGAACGGCGTCGAAGTGGGCCGCGAGCGGATCGTGGTGGGGATCGGGATCCGGCAGCCCGCCGTTCAGGGCGCTGATCATCGCGCCCATGCCCTCGGCCATCGCCTCGCGCGCCGCCCCGATGGCCTCCTGTATGACCTGTGCGATCGCGACGTGATCGAGGTCGCGCATCGCCCGCGGGTCGATGCGTAGTGTCAGCAGGCGCCCCGAACCTGACACCGTGGCCACCACCCGGCCGGTGCTGTCGGTCCCCGTCATCTCTTGCTCGTCCAGCTCGCGTAACGCTCCGGCGACCGCGTCGACCAAGCCCCCGACCTCCCGGATCACGCCTCGGAGGTCACCCTCCCTGCCCGCGTTGAAGGCGTCGCTGTGCGTCATGAGCCTTCCTCGGTGGCGGGCTTCCAGTTGCGGAGGTCGCCGATGATATCCGCGTCCACGTGCAGGTCGCGGGCACCCATCGAGCGGTTGCCCATGTTGTAGAAGGCGCCCTTGAGGTCGGTGATTTTGAGCTCGATGTCGTTCAGATCGCCCTCGTACTTGTTGTACACGTCGGCGAACTGTTTGAGCAGCGTGCCGACCGCGGTGAGGAAGACGCCGGCATGCGTCATCAGCGCGACCCTGCCGAGCGGGGTGTTGCTCGCGGGAAGGAGCATCTTGAAGACCGGACTGGCGGCGGCCCACATGGCCACCAACGACATGTCGTACTCCAGCACCTCCTTGTACTGGCCGTGCATGGTGCCGCTCATGTCCTTGGTGATGGCGCCGAGCTGGTCGAACATGCCGATCAGCTTGAACCGGAGATACTGCTGGAACGTTTCGACGGCGTGGCCCTTCCACTGCGGCGCCACGTCGCTGAAATAGGAGAGCCATACGTCCCAGGCGCTGCCTTTGAGATGGCTCAGCATCTCCTTCCAGTCGTCCCGGCGGAAGACGAAGAGGGCGGGGTTGCCGAGGTTCAGTACTGCGGCCGAGAGTAGGGCCGTTCCTCCCAAACCGAATCCCGCCACGACCAGTCCCGCCCTGATGGGTTGGTTGTGCGTGCGGATCCGGGTGACCACGTTCTTGAAGAACCCCGGATCAGTGCGCTGCTGGCCGATGGTGACCGGCTGCTGGCCGATGGTGACCGTCCGCGCGACGCTCCCGTCAGGGGCGTAGATGTTCAGTTGCCGAGGGCCGGCACTCTGGAGCTGGCTGGGAATGTTCAGCGGGCCGCCGGAGGGGGTTGACATCATGGGACCTTTCAGAGGTTGATCGCATTGCTGGCGGCCGCGCGGGACTTCTCTTCAGCGGCGCGATAGTTGCCGGCCACGGTGACGAGCAGTCCGCCGTCCACCTCGAGTACCTCCTTCAGGACTCCCGCGCAGTCGGCCCAGACGTCGCTGATGGTGTTGAGCCGGTTGACGTACAGGAGCCCGATGCTGGGGATACCGGCGACGGGTACGAGGTTCCAACTCTCGAACCTGGGTGTGGCCGCCTTGATCTGGTTGACGTGCACGGCGGACGTCGTCATCACATTGGCGAAGCTGCCGAGCTTGTCCGTGGCGACCTCAAAGCCGTTCTTGTCAGCCGGGTCGGGCTGGGAGGACGCGGGACGGACGGGCAACGGGGATTCGGAGGTGGGGCGCAGGCTCGACGGCAGGCAGGGACCGGGGCCACAGTCGGGGGTGTGGGGACATGAGCCGAAGTCCGTAGGCGACGAGCTGGGTGTTCCCGAGCCGCTTTGCGATGAACTCGGCGTGCCAGATTCGCTGGGCCGCGAGTTTTCGGGCATGCCGGGAGACGCCGGGCTTGAGGAGACGTCGGACAACCGATGCACCTTCCAGTCGCTCGGCAGCTGAGGTGTCCAAGAAGCACCGGACAGGAGGCCGGCGCCTTCTCACTGCCGGATTACATGATCGCCAACAATCTAGGGCACGGAGCTCGTGTGCGTCTACGAATGCATATTCGTCACATTTGATGCAGGCGACAGCGGATTCACCTGATGTGATGTTAATAACGGTCCCTACTAAATGCCTGCCTCCTCGTGGGCTGCCACGTCCTCGGGCGTCATGCCGATGCCACCGATGACGGCACTGCCTCCAGGCCGTATCTCGCAGCGGCCAGGGCGGGCGAGTAGGGCAAGGGCGGCGCGATCGTCGACCCCCGAGTGCGCCTCCACCGCCGAAGATCGCGCACCGTCGTAGTAGGACAGTGCGTCGACGTGTGGCGCCGGAACGCCGCAGCCCGCCCGTGGCCGTACAGACCGGGACGGCTGGCTACCCTCGGATGGTCAAGAGATCGTCAGGGAAAGGGGCGCCGCATGGGGGCGGGAGAGGTCGTGATCCTGCTCGTGGCGGCGCTCGCCGCGGGCTGGGTGGACGCGGTCGTCGGCGGGGGAGGGCTGCTCCAGCTCCCCGCGCTGCTGCTGGCCGGGCTGTCCCCGGTGCAGGCGATGGCGACGAACAAGTCCGCGGCCATCTTCGGTACGGCCTCCGCCGCGCTGACGTACGCCAGGAACACCAAGCTCGACCGGGCGGTGGCCGTACCGTCGGGCGTACTCGCGGTGGCGTTCGCCGGGCTGGGGGCGGCCTCGGCCGCGATGCTGGACGCGGCGGTGCTCAAGCCACTGGTCCTCGTCGTGCTGCTCGGGGTGGCGGCGTTCGTGACGACGCGTCCGGCGTTCGGCCTGCTCCCGCGTCCTCATCTGCGTACGAGGGGACGGCTGCTGGCCGCGGTCGCCGTCGCGGGCGGGGTGATCGCGTTCTACGACGGGATACTCGGTCCGGGGACGGGGACGTTCCTGCTCATCGCGTTCACGTCCATCCTGGGCATGGACTTCGTCAACGCCTCGGCCACCGCGAAGATCCTCAACACCGGGACGAACCTCGGGGCTCTGGTCGTCTTCTCCTGGCAGGGGCACGTGTTGTGGGCCCTCGGCCTCGGCATGGCCGTGTGCAACATCGCCGGAGCCCAGCTCGGAGCGCGCATGGCGCTCAAGCGGGGCTCCGGCTTCGTCCGGATCGTGCTGCTGTGCGTGGTGACCGGCCTGGTCGTCAAGCTCGGCTACGAGCAGTTCCTCAGACCGGCGTGACGTTCCCGCCGGGGACGCCGCTCTCGGCGGCCGGTTCCGCCGGGGCGGCCGTCGTGGGCGCCCGGAGCGCGGGTGCCGCGAAGGCCACGAACGCCGACAGGACGACGGGGATCAGGAGCGCGTAGCGCAGGGTGGACAGCTCCGAGGCGCCGCCGATCAGGACGGGACCGGCGAGTAGACCGGCGTAGCCGAGGCTCGCGACCCGGGCCAGCGCACGTCCGGCCTGGGCCGGGTCACGGTGCCCGGCGGCCGAGAAGACCTGCGGGATGGTGCATGACAGACCGGCTCCGAAGAGACCGAACCCGATGACGCCCGTGATCCGCGCGCCGCCGAGCACCGCCAGGGCCAGCCCGCCGGCGGCGAGGATCCCGCAGTAGCGCACCAGCGGCACCGGGCCGAGTAGGTTCGCCAGCCGGTCCCCGGCGAACCGTCCCGCGGTCATCATGACGGCGAACGCGGCGTACGCGGCGGCGCCGGCGCCGGGGGAGGAACCCAGGGTCTCGACCAGGTAGACCGAGCTCCAGTCGGCCGCCGTGCCCTCTCCCACCAGACAGCAGAAGGCGAGCACACCCAGGAAGAGCACGCCTCGCGGCAGGCTGGCCTTGGTGGTCCCGGTGGTCCCGGTGGTCTGCCCGGTGGTGGTGCTCTCCGGCGCGGCGGCGCCGTTCTCATGCCCGGCGGGGGCGTCGCGCATGGCCCACCGGGCCGACACGACCGCCAGTACGGCGATCAGCAGGCCCGCCGACAGGAACGTACGGCCCGCGTCGACGGAGACGTGCGCGAACAGCCCGCCGATCGCGGCACCGAGGAAGCCGCCGATGCTGAACACCGCGTGGAACGAGCCCATGAGCGTCCTGCCGTACGCGCGCTCGACGACGACGGCGTTGGCGTTCATCGCGACGTCCAGGCTGCCGTGCGCCAGCCCGAAGACGAACAGTGCCAGGGCGAGCGAGGGCAGGTTCGGGACGTAGGCGGGGAGCACGAGGACGAAACCCTGGGCCATGGCCATGGGGATCATGACGCGGTGGCTGCCGAACCGGTCGATGAGCCGGCCGACGATCTGCATGCCGGCGATGGCGCCCGCCGCGATGCCGAGCAGGCCGAGGCTCAGTTCGCCGTCGCCGAGGGCGAGGCGTTCCTTGATGGCGGGGACGCGGGCCGTCCACGTGCCGATGGTGAGCCCGGAGAGCAGGAACAGCCCGTACACGGCGAGCCGGGCGCGCAGCAGCGCCGGGCGGCTGGGGGCGAGAAGGACCATAAGACACTCCGATGGGGGGATGTCACGAAAGGTTTCAGCAAGCGACGCGGCATCTCCACAGGTCGAAGGGCGACCCGACGACGGAGATCCCGAGCTGGAGGGCCCGAGCCGGAGGGCTCGGAGACCAGGAGTGAGGTCGTGGAGATCAGGGGCGGGCGATGCGGACGGTCACGCCGGCGGCGGTGAGGGCGTCGTGCTGGTCCCGGGGGACGCCCTCGTCGGTGACGACCACGTCGAGCCGGTCCAGCCCGCAGACGGCGCCGAACGCGGTCCTGCTGAACTTGCCGGAGTCGCACGCGACGATGACCCGCCGCGCCGAGGCGATGGCGGCCTGCTTGATCGCGACCTCCGGCAGGTCGTGCGCGGTCAGCCCGTGTTCCGCGGACAGGCCGCAGCACCCGATCACCGCGGTGTCGAACCGCAGCGCCCTGATCGACGTCTCGGTGAGCGGGCCGACGAAGTTCAGCTCGCCCTGCCGTACCTCTCCGCCGGGCAGGACCAGACGGATCCGCGGCGCGGTGGCGAGTTCCTGAGCCGACTGGAGGGCGAGGGGGAGCACGGTGAGCCGTCGTTCTCGTACGGCGCGGGCGACCTCGAGGAGGGTCGTGCCGCCGTCGAACAGCACCGCCTCTCCGTCGGCGAGCAGCGCGGCGACCTCGGCGGCGATGCGCTGCTTGGCCTCGACCGCCTCGCGTTCGCGTACGCCGAAGGGGGGTTCCTCTCCGCGCAGCAGCAGGCTCAGCGCGCCGCCGCGGACCCGGCGGACGACGCCCTGTTGGGCGAGTTCGTCCAGGTCTCTGCGGATGGTCATCTCCGAGACGCCGTGTTCGGCCGCCAACTCGGCGACCGAGACGCTGTCGGCCGTACGAAGAGCGCTCATGATCGCTCTCATCCTGTCCGCACTCTCCATGTGTTCATTTGAACATGAGCGTTGTGCGTTGAGCAAATAAATCTACGTTGTAAAGGTGGCAGGATGGGTGACATGCGTGCCAGCCGGTTGCTGTCCCTCCTTCTCCTGCTGCAGACCCGCGGCAGGATGACCGCCCCCGAGCTGTCCGCCGAACTCGAGGTGTCGGTCCGTACGGTCTACCGGGATGTCGAGGCCCTGTCGGCGGCCGGCGTCCCCGTGTACGCCGACAGGGGCCCGGCGGGCGGCTACCGGCTCCTCGACGGATATCGCACCAAGCTGAACGGGCTCAGCCGCGAGGAGGCGTCGTCGCTCTTCCTCGCCGGGCTGCCCGGTCCCGCCGCCGAGCTCGGGCTGGCCGAGGTCGCGGCGACCGCCGAGCTGAAACTCCTCGCGGCGCTGCCGCCGGAACCTCGTTCACACGCGGCCCGGATGCGCGAGCGCTTCCATCTCGACGTGCCGGGCTGGTACCGCGCGGGCGACGACGTCCCGTTCCTCGCCGAGGTCTCCGGGGCGGTGTGGGACCAGCGGGTGTTGCGGCTCCGCTACCGGCGGTGGGGGCCGCAGGACGTGGAACGGACCGTCCACCCGTACGGCCTGGTGCTCAAGGGCGGTTCCTGGTACCTGGCCGCCGCCTGCGGCGAGAGCGTCCGCACCTACCGCGTCAGCCGCATCATCGACGTGGAGGTCCTGGACGAGCGGTTCGACCGGCAGGAGGACTTCGATCTCGTGGCGTTCTGGCGGGAGTTCTCCGCCGAGTTCGCCGCGCGCATGTACACCGCCGACGCCGTCGTACGGCTCGCGCCCGACGCCGTGGGCCTCTTCCGCTACACCTTCGGCGACGTGGCCGAGGATGCGCTTCGCGAGGGCGTCCCCGGCGACGACGGGTGGACGCGGCTGACCCTGCCGATCGAGTCGCTCCGGCACGCGCGCTGGCAGCTGCTCCGACTCGGCGCCCTTGTCGAGGTCCTGGAGCCGTCCGAACTGCGCGACATGATGGCCGAGGCGGCGGCCGACCTCTCCGCCATGTACGGCTCCCGCCCCGCGACGGGCTGAAAACCGTTTGCGCCCCGCCCGTGCCGTGATGACGATGGGCGGGTGTTCCTGCTCACGTTCATCGGCTCATGCGTGCTGCTCGCGATGATCCCCGGGGTCAGCACCGCGGTCATCCTGCGCCAGACGCTCCGCGCGGGGCGTGCGTCAGGCGTGGCGGCCACGCTCGGCAACGAGACCGGCATCTTCCTGTGGGCGATGGCGGCCGTGTTCGGGCTGTCCGCGCTGGTCCTCGCCTCCGAGGTGGCCTATGCCGCGATACGGGTCGTCGGCGCCGTCGTGCTCGTCGTGATGGGCGCCCAGTCGTTGTGGCAGGCCAGGCGCGGCCGTGCCGTACCGGCCGGAGCGGGGGAAGGCATGACGCGAAGCTCTTCCGCGGAGGGGGCGCGAGCGGAGCGGGAGCCGGAGGCTGCGCGCGGCTGGCGGCGCTCCTACGCTCTGGGGCTCGCCACCTGCGGCGCCAACCCGAAGGCGGCCGTGTTCGCCATGTCGTTCCTGCCGCAGTTCGTGCCGCCGGGCACGGTGTCGGGTGGCAACGTCCCGCTGATGTTGTCGCTGCTGGCGGCGATCTGGGTGGCGGTGGACTTGGTGTGGTACCTCGGGCTGATCTGGGTGGTCGGCCGGGCCCGGCTCGTGTTCGACCGCCCCGCTGTACGTCGCCGGCTGGAACAGATCTCCGGCGTGATCTTGATTGGCCTCGGCCTGCGCGTCGCGATGGACGCTCGATGAAGGAGTTGTGATCGGGTTGACCGGTGTCTGGTACGAGGTCGCGGGAGCCGGCGATCCGGTGGTGCTGCTGCATTCCGGTGTGACCGACGCCCGCATGTGGGCCCCGCAGTGGGAGGCGCTGACCGCGTCGTTCCGGGTGGTACGGCTCGACTTCCGGGGATACGGGCGCAGCCCGTGGGCTGCGGACGGTCCGTACTCCGACGACGGCGACGTCGCGGAGCTGCTCGCCTCCCTCGGACTGCGTGAGGTGGCCGTCGTCGGCGCCTCGCACGGCGGGCGGGTGGCACTGGAACTGGCCACGAGGCATCCGGATCTGGTCTCCCGGCTGGTCCTGCTCAACGCCGGGTGCGGGCTGCCCGCGACTCCCGACCTGGAGGAGTTCGGCGCCGAGGAGGACCGGCTGATCGAGGCCGGTGACATCGCGGGCGCCGCGGACCTCAACGCGCGGACCTGGCTCGGACCCGAGGCGGACGACGCCACGAGGGCATGGGTGTCCCAGATGCAGCGCGATGCCTTCGAGCTGCAGCTCAAGGCCGATCCGGAGCCCGAGCGGGTCCGTGGTGAGATCGACTTGGCCCGGATCCGGGTTCCGGCCCTGGTGGTGACCGGTGACCACGACCTCCTGTACTTCCAGGAGACGGCCCGCCACCTCGCCCGGACGCTGTCCACGGCGAGCCTCGTCCGGCTGGAGTGGGCGGGGCACCTGCCGAGCATGGAACGCCCGGCGGAGACGACCCGGATCATCGAGGAGTTCCTGACCGGCCGATCATGACCGGCAGGCGAGGAGCGAGGCTTCTGCGGCCGAAATGGATCGTTCAGTAGACCCGGAATTGGCTCTTAGACGTCGGCCGACCGCTGATCTAGAGTGGCCCATATGGGGAAAGAGAGCACGTCAACGACCATTCCCGTGCCCGCGCGCATGGAGATCGGCCGGTTGGCCCCGGAGATCTACCGCGCGATGGTGGCGCTGAATCGGACCATCGGCGAGTCCGGCCTGGAGTCCTCGCTGCAGGAGCTGGTGAAGATCCGGGCGTCTCAGATCAACGGCTGCGCGTTCTGCATCGACATGCACACCCAGGAGGCCCGGGCGGCCGGAGAGACCGAGCAGCGGATCTACGCCCTGTCCGCGTGGGAGGAGGCGCCGTTCTTCACCGCGCGCGAGCGCGCCGCGCTGGCCCTCACCGAGGCCATCACGCTGATCGCCGGCACCCGCGTGCCCGACGACGTGTACGCGGAGGCGGCCGAGGAGTTCGACGAGCAGGAGCTGGCCCGGCTGATCTGGGCCATCACCGCGATCAACGCCTGGAACCGGGTCGCGATCTCGACACGGATGGTCGCAAAGTACCGCCCCGCCGGATAGCCGGCGCACAGGCCGCGGCGTGAGCAGGATGACAGGCGTTACCGCGGCGGGGCCGCGACTACGGCGGACAAGGAGATCACGATGAACATGGCCGACGCTACGGACACGGCCTCCGCGACGCTGCGGGCCCTTCACGTGCCCGGCAGACCCCTGGTCCTGCCGAACGTGTG
This sequence comes from Microtetraspora sp. AC03309, assembly GCF_020826795.1. Lineage (NCBI taxonomy): Bacteria > Bacillati > Actinomycetota > Actinomycetes > Streptosporangiales > Streptosporangiaceae > Microtetraspora > Microtetraspora sp. AC03309. Next base: position 46,863 of record NZ_JADDIL010000012.1, read on the forward strand.
GGACGCCGCCAGCGCCAGGATCGTGGCGGAGGCCGGGTTCCTCGCCGTCGCCACCGGCAGCGCCGCTGTCGCCGCGGTCCTCGGGTACGACGACGGTGAGACCCCTCCGGCGGAGATGTTCGCGGCGATCGCCCGTGTCTCCCGGGTGGTCGCGGTCCCCGTGACCGCGGACGTGGAGCGCGGATACGGCCTGCGTCCCGCCGAGTTGGCGGAGCGCCTGGCCGAGAGCGGCGCGGTTGGCTGCAACCTCGAGGACTTCGATCCGCGCACCGGCGGTCTCGTGGACGTGGAGGAGCAGGCCGACTTCCTCGCCGCCGTCAGGCAGGCGGCGCCCGGCCTGGTCGTCAACGCCCGGACCGATCCGTACCTGTCCCGGCACGACGACCCGCTCGCCGAGGCGGTGCGACGGGGCCGCCGCTACCTGGAGGCGGGCGCGGACTGCGTCTATCCGATCCTGGCCCGCACCGCGGATCTGGCCACGCTGGTCGAGGAGATGGGCGGGCCCGTCAACGCGCTGTGCGGGCCGGGCTCGCCGTCGCCCGCCGCGCTCGCGGAGCTGGGCGTGGCCCGGATCAGCTTCGGCCACAACCTTCATCGGGCCACGCACGCGTACGCCGAGCGGATGGTCGCGGCGATCGGCGCCGGGCTCAGCCCGTACGGCGACGTCGCGCCCTGAAAACCGGGATCACCCCCTTGGCCGGTCGAGCCGGTCGAGCCGGTCCAGCGTGGCGAGTTCGTCGGCGGTGAGCGTCAGCTCGGCAGCCCCGGCGGAGTCGCGGATCGACGCGGGACGGCTGGCGCCGGGGATCGGGACGACCCGCGGGGAGCGGGCCAGATGCCAGGCGAGGCAGACCTGCTGCGGGCTCACGCCGCGTCGGCGGGCGATCGTGTGGAACGGCGTCCCATCGGCAGGGTCGTCGGAGTCCAGCGCGCTGCGGGAGACGCCGCCGAGGGGGCTCCAGGGCAGGAAGGCGACGCCGAGCTCGGTGCACAGACGCAGTTCGGGGTCGCTGTCCCGCACAGCGGGGGAGTAGCGGTTCTGGACCGAGGCCAGACGGCCGCCCAGTTCCCGGTGGGCCTGGCGGATCTGCCGGACGTCGACGTTCGAGATCCCGGCCATCCGGATCTTGCCCTCGTCGAGCAGGTCGCGGAGTGCGCCGACCGACTCGGCGAAGGGGACGTCCGGGTCGGGCTTGTGGAGTTGGTAGAGCCCGATCGAGTCGGCGCCGAGCCGCTTGAGCGACGCCTCGCAGGCCCGCATGATGTGGCGCGGGTCGCCGTTCACCGTCCATGAGCCGTCTCCGGGGCGGCCGCGGCCGCCCTTCGTGGCGATGAGGACATCGGTGACGTCACCGCCGTAGGCCGCGAGAGCGCGGGCGATCAGCCGTTCGTTGTGGCCGATCTCGTCGGCGTGCCAGTGGTAGGAGTCGGCGGTGTCGATCAGCGTGACGCCCGCGTCGAGGGCGGCGTGGATCGTGGCGATCGCCCTGGCCTCGTCCGGCCGGCCCTCGATGGACAGCGGCATCGCGCCGAGGCCGACGGCGCTCACGGGGACGTCTCCGATCAGGCGAGTGCGCATGTCCGCTCCTCCTCCGCGAGCGCGTCCTCGATGACGGACGGCAGCCAGTCGGCGACCCGCGAGAACGGGAAGCCGAGAGCCGTGGCGCGCCCGTTGTCCATGGCGTAGGACCGGTCGAAGGAGAACGGCGAGACGTCCTCGCCGACCGCGTACACGGGCTCCCCGATGGCGGCGCACAATTGCCGGACGTCCAGGGTCCCGTGCGAGGCGGCGTTGACGGCTCCGGTGAAATCCGCTCGCGCGGCCCAGGCAAGGAACTCCGCGATCTCCCGCTCGTGGATGAACGACGCCGGCCGGGGATCCTCGTGGACGATCACCGGAAGGCCGGCCCGGATCCTGCGGACGTAGTGCGCGAGCCGTCCGGTGAAGTCCGCGCCACCCAGCACGTGCGCCGTCCTGACGCTGACGAAGCCGAACGCGGGGTCGCGTGTGAAGACCGCCTCGGCCTGGCGCTTGCCCTCGCCGTAGTTGTGGTCGAGGAACGCCGGGTCGTCCCATGGCAGGTCCGTCCGTACCGGCCAGTTCGCGGGATCGACGGCGTGTTCCGCGTGCGGCGGGCCGTCGAGGTCGGCGTACACCTCGATCGTCGAGGTCATGACGTAACGCCTGGTCCTGCCCGCGAACACCCGCCGCGCGACGGCCGCCTGCGCGGGCGTGTAGCAGACCTGGTCGATCACCGCGTCGAAGTCGCGGTCGTCCAGGACGCGGCGCAGGGCGTCCTCGTCGTCCCGGTCGGCCCGCAGGTGCGTCACGCCCGCGGGCGCCGGAGCCGATCCCCGGTTGACGACCGTGACCGCCGTCCCCGCGTCGCGCAGGTTCTCGACCAGCCGCCTGCCGAAGTGCCTGCTTCCGCCGATGATGCATATCTCGCTCATGAGGATCAGGGTGCCCGCGTATAGTCATCAGCGGTAGTGGTGATCTTCTTAGTTGGTCGTAAGGAAAACTGTTGATCGATGTTCACCGGCTCAGCGTTCTGCGTGAGGTCGCCCGCCATGGCAGCTTCAACCGCGCCGCCGCCGCCCTGCGGTTCACCCCTTCGGCGGTCTCGCAGCAGGTCGCCGCACTGGAGCGCGGCCTCGGCGTCCCCGTGGTGGAACGCAGCACCCGAGGCGTGGTCCTCACCGAGCCGGGGCGCCTGCTCGTCGAGGCCGCCGAGGCCATCGCCGCCGAACTGGCCGACGCTCAGGAGCGCATCGACCGGCTGTCCACCGAGCGGGCCCGGTTCACGATCGCGGCCTTCGCCAGCGGGGGCCGCCGCCTCCTGCCGCCGGCGCTCGCCCGATTCGTCGTCGAGCATCCCGAGGCCGAGCTGACGATCCTCGAGCGTGAACCGGAGGACAGCCTGCCCCTGGTCAGGGAGGGCCGCGCCGACCTGGCCCTCGCCTACCACTTCGACGGGCCCGCGCCCGTCCGCCCCGGTGACCGCTCCGGCATGGACTGGACCCCGCTGATCGCCGACCCGCTCCGGGTCGTCCTCCCGCGGACGCATCCCCGAGCCGGGAACGCCCGCCTCCATCTGGCCGAACTCGCCGGGGAACGCTGGATCCTCGGATGCCTGAAGACCGTTGACCTCCTCGGTCGCTACGCCGAGTTGGCCGGCTTCGAGCTGCGGATCTCCTGCAGCGCCACCGACTACTTCTTCGCGCAGTCCCTGGTCACCGCGGGTGTGGGCGTCGCCCTCATCCCCGAGATCGCCCTGACGCCCGCCCCGGACGTCGTCGCGATCCCCCTTGAGCCGCCCAGCCCGTCCCGTTTCATCGGCATCGCGACCTCCCGCCGCCACCGCGGCCCCGCCCAGCCGTACGTCGAGGCGCTCTGCGGGCTCCTGTCGGAAGGAGCCTGAGTGAGGGCGGGATCCCGCCGTCAGAGCGCTCGATGCGCCGGATTCTCCGCGTATCGGCGGTCACGTCCTGACCTGAGCGATCGCTCATGGCGGGCGTGTGATCCGGCATTGGCCGTCATGGCCGGCCCACCGCATAGTGAGTGCCATGTTCGACCGATCCCTGCGCGTCGCCGTCATCGGCGATCGCGACCCGGCGTTTCCCCCGCACCTGGCCACCGACGACGCCTTGCGGCACGCCGCCGCGCACCTCGGTATCGCGGTGGACGTTCGCTGGCTGGCCACCGAACCGCTCGAATCCGACCTGACCGAGGTCGAGGCCGCCGACGTGCTGTGGTGCGCGCCCGGCAGCCCGTACCGCAGCCTGCTCGGCGCCCTCGCCGCGCTCCGGTACGGCCGCGAGCGCGGCGTGCCCACCCTGGGAACGTGCGGCGGCTGCCAGCACATGGTCATCGAGTACGCCCGCCACGTGCTCGGCTACGAGGACGCCCAGCACGCCGAGTACGACCCGTACGCCTCGACCCTGTTCGTGTCGGCGCTGACCTGCTCGCCGGCGGGCATGACCATGCCCGTCACCCTGGTCCCCGGCTCCCGGGTGGCCGCGCTGTACGGACGGACCGAGGTCGAGGAGAAGTACTACTGCAACTTCGGCCTCGACCCCAGCCGGCAGGGGAGCCTCCACGACGGCGGGTTCCCGGTCACCGGCGTGGACGGTGACGGCGAGGCCCGGGTGCTGGAGCTCCCCGGCCATCCGTACTACGTGGCCACGCTGTATGTGCCGCAGGCCCGCTCGCGCCCCGATGCCCCGCACCCGCTGGTCGTCGGCCTACTGCGTGCGGCGCTGTGACGCTCACCCAGCTCAGGATCCTGCTGGCGGTCGCACGGACCGGCAACATGACCCGGGCCGCCGAGGAGATGGCCACCACGCAGTCCGCCGTCAGCCACGCGCTGCGCGCGCTGGAGAACGAGTTCGGGGTCGCGCTGCTGGTGCGCGGGAACCACGGGGTGACCCTGACGGAGACCGGGCGTGCCGTGCGCCGCCGCGCCGCGCTCATCCTCACCCAGGTGGAGGCGCTGGAGCAGGAGGTGGCCGCGGCCCGGGAGCAGGAGCGCGGCAGCCTGCGCGTCGGTGTCATCCCCAGCGCCAACGTCCGGCTGCTGCCGCCGATCCTGCGGCGGTTCGGGGACGCGCATCCGCGGGTGCGCCTGACAGTGCTGGAGGGTTCGGACGACGAGGTGCTGGAGTGGCTGGAGACGGGGGCGGCGGACATCGCCACCGTGTCAGCCGGGGGTACGGGCGCGGCCGGGTTCCCGCTCCCCGCCGGGGCGGTGGCGCGGCCGCTCGCCGCGGACCGCATGCTGGCCGTCCTGCCCAGCGGTCACGAGCTGGGCGTACGCCACTCGGTGCCGGTGGCCGATCTGGCCCGGCACCCGTTCATCATGTCCACGGGTGGGTGCGAGCCGCTGATCACGGCGCTCGCGCGGGCGGCGGGGGCGAGCCTGACGTGCCACTACCGTGTGCGCGACACCAACAGCATCCTCGCCATGGTCGCCGAGGGCCTCGGGGTGAGCATCGTCCCCGAACTCTCGCTGCCCGCCCACCGCGCGGGCGTACACGCGATCCCGCTGGATCCGGCGGCCGAGCGCACCGTTCTCCTCGTCCTGCCCGCGGATCCGCTCCCCGCCGCCGCCGCCTTCGCCGAGCTGGCCGTCACTCTCACCGTCGCCACCCGATGAGCACCTGGTCCAGGGCCTGTACGCGGCCAGGTAGCTCTCGGGCGTCGTGTCGAAGCGGAAGGCCGGCGCGCGAAGTCCGCCGGCTGTCACGGGCCTGGCTCTCGACGGCCTCCAGCCGGCGACATAACGTGCGGATGCCGGGATTCTCGATCGACGGGGGACCGGACGTGCAGGGAACGGACGCAGGCCGGATTCTCTGAGAAGATCGCTTTGTGGTGAGGCCTGAGGTGGCGAAGTTCGTTGATGCGGGTCCTCTGCCCAGCGAGGATGCCGAGTTCGAAGAGATCGCCGATCGGGAGAGCGAGCTTCATGCGATCTCCGCTCCGGTAACTGTCGAGGAAGCGGAGCTGCTGGCCGGGTGCTTCGGGCCGGACGGCTGTCACGGTGTGGCCTGGTCGCTCCTGCACGTGATCGAGTCGGCTCCCGTGCATCCACTTCGTTCCGCGCCCGCGCAGGACGGTCCGCCGTGGCTCACGATGCTTTGGGAGCGCCTCCAGAATGCGGGGTGAGCTCTCCGAACGCACCCGGCCTTCCGGTGCTCCGGCTGCGGTTCCGGTCTATGTGGTCGTCTCGTGACCGGGCGGAAAGAGAGATGGCCGAAGGCCGATCACGATGGCGGGATTGAGGACGCGGCCCTGCTCATCATGGAGTGGCTCGCCGAGCAGGGCATCGGTGCGATGCTCAGGGTTGATGCCGAGAGGCTGGCGGAGGGGCGGCCTTCCTGGACCTTCGCGGCGAGCGGCGGCCCGCTGGTGGTGGGCATGCGTACCGATGCCGCCAGCGCCGCACTGTGCCTGTCGTTGGCGGTCGCCCGGCTCCGCGAACTCGGCGTGGTCGTGCCGTATTGATCACGACAGTTCTGATCGACCAGGTGCTGGAGTTCGGCGCGCTGGGCGGCGAGGTCTGCCGGGTCGGTGAGTTCGGGCGCAGTCGTGTGCGCGCCGGGAGCTTCGGTGGCCCTCACTGCGGGCGAACGGCGATCGATTCGGCGGAGAGGGTGACCTCGACGGTGATGTACGGATTGTCCAGCTGCGGGAGCTGAAGCCCACGCTTGAACTCCTCCGCATCGTCCGGCATCACCTTCGGTTGAACTGTGACCTTGACTTGGCCGGTCTCCTCATCTGGTTGCGCCATCATCGTGGCCACCTCAGGACGGGTTCGGAGCCAGGAGACGACCGTGTCCTGGGCCCGCCGGAGCTCCGCGGCCGAGAATCCCTTGCCGCCGATCAGGGTGACTTCCGTGGGGAGGGTCCTGGCCAGCTCGATCGCGCGAGTCGGGATGGGACCCTTGAAGCCGACGCGCAGCCCCCGCTGGTCGTCGACGTATCTGACGCCGGAGATCTCGTCGGGGAACTCCGCATTAAGTTTGTCGATCACCCGGCTGTTGGACGACTGTGAGCCGAAGCGGTCGATGGCCTCCTCGTAGGAGATGCCCTCCGATCTGGCGATGGCCCCGAGGTCGACCAGCTCGGCGTAGGGAATGCCGTCGATCGCCACGTCCGGGTCGGTCACCGCAGGGTCGTAACCCTCGAAGTCCGTCGGCTTGGGCGACGAGGTAGCAGCCACCCGGGTCGCGTACCGCTTGACGACCTCCTCCAGGGGCCGGCCCGACGCCGCCGCCTCTCGCTTGAGCCGCTCCAGGGTGGGCCGATGCGCTTTAGGCTGATCGGCCCGCGGCAACACGATCGTCTCGGTCCCGGCCACAGTGAGTACCGGATCAGCACCAGACTGGCCGCAGGCGCACAACGACGCAAGCACCGCGATGACGGCCAAACGCGATCTCTTCATACCTAAGGGACGCGCCGTCGGCCTGGAGGGTTCATCCAGGCACCCCATCCAGTACGGCGAAGCCCGTTCATCAGAGTGCGCCTCCAATGCGGACCTTGCGTGCCCACCATAAGTCGGTCCTCCGCTCCCACCGTGTCCCCAGCCCCAAAGGGGGCTTGATAGCGCTGTGGCGCCTTCTCGGGGTGTCGGAATCGGTTTGGTTTCCCGACAGGCCGCCAACCAGCCCCAGCACCCCAGAAAACCGGACGACAGGGGATGAAATGCCACGTCGGGCGACCGACTCCGGGCGTCCAGGCGGACGACCTTGCCAGCACCCATTCAGGCTCGTTCGCGACCACTGCGCTCCCGCCCGGAGCAGGCCGTACCGGGCGGGGGAGTCAGCGCGACCTGTAGTAGCCGTGCAGGACCTCCCAGCGCGTGCGCGGCCAGTTGGGCCAGTCGACGACGCGCCCCTCGAGGGAGTCGGCCAGGAAGTCCAGATGGGCGTGCCAGCCGGCCAGGATCTTGGTGAGCTGGTCGCCGTAGTCACCGATCGCGTTGAAGACGAGCAGGCAGCCGCTGCCGTCTCCCTCCAGCTCCCAGCGGAGCGTTCCGTGGACGTCGGTGTCGAGCTGGAGGACGTGCGGGGGCTTGAAGTCGCTGATCACTCCGTGGGCGAGGGGCTGCGCGGTCTGCTTGCCGTGCTCGTCCGTCCCGAGCCAGCGAAGCGTGACGCGGCCTCCGGGACGTAGCTCGATCTCGACTTCCGCGAGCCATTCGATGAGGTGCTTGGGCTCGCTGATGGCGCGCCAGACACGCTCGACAGGGTGGGGGAGGCGGCGCTCGAAGTACAGCGTGCAGGTGTCGCCGGTGGTGGACACACTGCCGTAGTCGGTCATGGTGATCCCTCCCGTGTTCCTCATCAGGCTAACTCCCATGGTCTGCGGTCCGGTGCGCGGTGCGGCGGAGGTGATGCGGGAGGTCCGTGTGGCCATCCCCCGGCCGAATCGGAGTTATGAATCTACATTGTAAAGGCGGCCGGTTGTTGGAAGATCAACTTTCCCGGCCGAACAAAAACAAACCCATCCAAGCCCTGCGGGAGCTGGTCACGGATGGCGAGGCTGAGGGTTCCCGGCGAATTGCCTTCAAGGGCTGAAGCACACTCCGAATGGAAATCAGCGGTAGCCGCTGACCCGGATCATGGTCCGGGTGTGGCCGCAAGGAAGTCGGCGATCCTGCCGGGCATGTCGAGGGTGACCGGCAGCTCCGGTGGACCGGGGTGCTCTCCTGGCCGGTGGCGGTGTGCTCGGGCATCAGGTCGGCGACGGCCGTACGGAGTTCGCCCGCGTCGCCGACCGGCCACCTGCTGCGAGAGCACGAAGATCCTCAGATCAGGAGCCTATCGGGCCATATCCACCCGATTTTCGGCGAGTTCTACGGCGACCTCTCTCCCTCTGACAGACTGCCTTGGTGATCACGACCGCTGACTTCCATTCCGGGCTTCGGCCCGTGCCAGTGGCCCGGGATACTCTCCACTACCGCCGCTCGGCGACCGAGGCACTACGTGAGCTGGCCGAGGCCCGTACGGTGGCGGAGCTGCTGGAGCTGTCGCACGCGATGTGGTGCGGCCCGGTGTGCGCAGGCACCAGCGGGTGCGGCTACCTGCACTACCCCAGACGCGCACCCAGGCCGGGAATTCCCCGGTCGAGGAGGTCCCCGTACAACAAGGACACCGCCGACCTGTTCTTCCTGATGGGCGGCGAGGGCTATGCGGCGGGTACGGCGAAGACCCACGAGTGGAACCTGTGGCCCGTCCTGCGGGAGGCCGCCGCCCAGGCGGACGCCGGCGAAGGCGCCCGTATCGACTACACGGACTGGGGGCGCAAGAACGACACGACGGCCGCCGACATCGCGATGTACACCTGCCGGGATACCCTCCAGTGGGCGGCCAACTGGTGTGGCGAGCGGTATGCGGATCAGCCGGCATTCCTCCACTATGTCGGAGTGTCAACGGTCTGCGACGACCTGTGCATCCCGCCGCTGGACCTGGTCCAGGGCCGGTTCAGGATGTACGGCCGCACGGTCGGCGACATCATCTCCGCGCTGGACGACCAGGGGTGGGGGCACGACGCCGTGCACGCTCTGCTCGCGCTCGTCCGCCAGTACCTGTTCCAGTACGCGGAGAAGCTCGACTTCGTGTCCGGCCGTGAGCGCTCCAGCCTGCACTCGCGCCTCAACGACTCGGCCGGAGTCTGGGACGCGGTCGTCTACCACACGTACTCTGGCAACCCCTACGGCTGCTTGCTCGGGGTCGCCCGCCTGTGGGACGCGGGTCCCTGCTCGAACACCTGGCTCACGGACGCGGCCATCTGCGATGGGATCTCCATGGACCTGTGCAAGTCCGCCATGGGCATCTACCAGCTGGACCTCTACCAGCCCACTGCCGACGAGAACCGCGCACAACAGCGGCAGACGGCCTACCAGTCGGTCTATCTCGACCTCATCGACGACCTCGTGGCCGGCGGCGCCCCCGACGCCTTGGTGCACTACGCGCATGCGGGCTTCCTGTTCGTGCAGACCCAGGAGCGCTACCACGAGCGCCGGATCGGCCACCGCATCCCCCTGCGGCCGGCCCTCATCGCGCACCTGAGCAACATCTTCGGCGACGAGCCCGTGGACCCCTTCGTCGAACAGCGCTTCCAGGCACAGCGAACCTCCCGCACCCCACGCGTGACCACCGCGTTTCCGACCGGCCCGACCGGGCTGGGCACCTCCGCAGCCCGGCTCACCGCTCACGTGGCCGACCAGCCTTCTGGTCGGTGAAGCTCAGTCTTGCCCGTCGGCGAGCTGCGCGTGTTGTCCGACGGCGGGTAGCTCGCGCGGGTTACCTGCGGCTACCCGCGGCCACTGCCCTCGTTCACGCTTTACTTCGTCCGCATCCGGTCGGCGACAATGGTGTGTCGTAGAGTGCGGCGAAATGCCCGGTGCTCACCCCCGACTCACCCCTTGTACGGCAGGAGATCACGCACGTTGTCCCAGAAGAGCCAAGCCCCTTCCGCTGAGAGCGACCGTCTCGGTCTGCGCGCCGACTGTGCGAACTGCTTCGGGCTGTGCTGTGTCGCCTTGCCCTTCGCCGCGTCGGCCGATTTCGCGGTCGACAAGGACGCGGGGCAGCCGTGCGCGAACCTGCGGGCGGACTTCCGCTGCGGGATCCACGCGAATCTCCGTGAGCGTGGGTTTCCCGGGTGCACCGTCTTCGACTGCCTGGGCGCGGGACAGAAGGTCTCCCAGATCACCTTCGGCGGTCAGAGCTGGCGACAGGCACCCCACACAGCGCGGCGGATGTTCGACGTGTTCGCCGTCATGCGGCAGCTCCACGAACTGCTGTGGTATCTGGCCGAGGCGCTGTCCCTGCCTGCCGCCCGCTCCATTCATCCCGATCTCCGCCGCGCGCTGGACGAGGTGGACGGTCTCACGCGCGGCAGCGCCGAAGCGCTCGCGGAGGTGGACGTCGCTGGGGTGCGGCAGGACGTCAACGGTCTTCTACTGCGCGCCGGCGAACTGGTGCGGGCCGGCGTCCCCGGCCGCAAGAAGAACCACAGAGGGGCCGACCTCATCGGGGCCAGGCTCAAGGGCGCCGACCTGCGGGGGGCCAATCTCCGTGGGGCCTATCTCATCGCGGCCGACCTCAGGAACGCCGACCTGAGGTGGGCTGACCTGATCGGGGTGGACTTCCGCGACGCCGACCTGAGCGGCGCCGATCTCACGGGCAGCATCTTCCTCACCCAGTCCCAGGTCAACGCGGCCAAGGGGAATGCCGCCACCATGCTGCCGCCGGCGCTCAGTCGTCCGGCGCATTGGACCGCCGGTTGACCCGACTGCGTGGCGGCGTGGTCAGAGGGAGGTCGCCGGGTGAGCTGCGACGTCAGTGAACGCTGAATCCGCCGTCGACGCAGATGTTCTGGCCGGTGACGTAGGCCGAGGCGTCGCCGGCGAGGAAGGCGGCGATGCCGGCGAAGTCGGCGGGTAGCCCGTTGCGGCCGGTCATGGAGCGGGCGGCGAGTGCCTCGACGCGTCCGGGGATGGCCTGGGCGGGGGCGGTGAGCGGGGTGAGCACGAATCCGGGGATGATCGTGTTGCTGGTGACGCCGTTCTTGGACCACGCCTCGGCCTGCGACCGGGTGAGGCCGCAGACGGCGGCTTTGGAGGCTCCGTAGGCTCCGCTGTCGCCGAAGGCGCTGATCGACTGCTGGGAGCCGACGTTGATGATGCGTCCCCAGCCCCGGGCGGCCATGCGGGGGCCGAAGTGCTGGCCGAGCAGGTACGGCGCGGTGAGATTGACCGCGATCGTCTGGTCGTAGTCGTCGGGGGTGAGCTCGGCCATCGGGTGGCGGATGTTGTTGCCGGCGTCGTTGACGAGGATGTCGATGTCGCCGAAGATCTCCGGGGCTTCGGCGCAGACGCGCGCGACGGCGGCGCGGTCGCCGAGGTCGGCGCTGATCGCCGCGGCGCGTACGCCGTGCTCTTCGAGGTCGCGTACGGCTGCCGCGAGCTCCGCTTCGCGGCGGGCGACGATGACGACGGCTGCGCCGGCGCGGCCGATGGCCTCGGCCATGGCCCGGCCGATGCCCGAGCTGCCACCCGTGATCAGGGCGGTGCGGCCACGGAGGGAGAACAGTCCCTCGATATAGGACGACATAGCGGATCATCCTATCTTTCCTTGGTCATGGAAAGGCAGGGGGCAGCGGCGAATCGTCCGTGCGCGCGGGGTCGTACGCGGGAGGCGCCGGCTCTCGGGTGGCGTGGTTCAGGGCGCGGGGTGCGTGTTCCCGGCGAGCATGTCGTCGGCCGCCTGCTGGACCTTGACCATCACCTTCTCGAGGGTGTGGAGGGTCTCGGTGTCCAGCCGGCCGAGTAGGCGCGTGTAGTTGGACGTCCCGGCGTCGATGAGCTCCTCGGCGAGGAGGCGGCCGCGGGTGGTGAGCTCGACGAGGCGTACGCGTCGGTCGGTGGGGTCCTCGCGGCGGCTCACGAGGCCCTGCGCGACGAGGCGGTCCACGATCCCGGTGACGGTGCCGAGGCCGGTGCCGAGCGCTCTGGCGAGGTGCTGGCCGGAGGAGGCGTCGCGGAAGAAGAGCATCACGACGACCTTGAGCTGCTGCATGGTGAGGCTGGAGGCGAGCAGCGGGGTGGAGCGGTCGTGGGCGAGGAAGCGGCCGAGTGTCCGCTGGAGCTGCACGAGCCGGTCGATCAGCGCGCACCGCTCGTCGCGCTCGCCGCCCGGCTGTCCTGTCGCCTCGTTGTCGCCCACGTTCACCCCTCGCGTCGGCGAGTCAGTTTACCAGTCATTAATTCGAAGGCGAATTATTCGCATGAGGCGAAGTGTTAGGGTGGGGCGAATCCTTTCTCCCTGATCATCCGTGAAGGAGCTTCGCCAGATGACCTTCCTGGCTCGCCTGAGCCTGGGCAACCGCACTCTCGTCATGATGATCGCGGTCGTGCTCAGCGCGCTGGGCGCCTTCGCGATTCCCTCTCTCAAGCAGCAACTGTTCCCGTCCCTGAGCTTCCCAGGGGCGTTCGTGGTGGCGGCCTACCCCGGCGCGTCGCCCGAGATCGTCGAGGAACAGGTCACCAAGCCGATCGAGAACAGCTTCCAGGGCATCGCGGGCGCCACCGACATCACCTCAACGTCCAAGGAGGGCCTGGCGCAGATTCAGGTCGCGTTCGAGTATGGCACCGACATCGACGCCGCCGTCGGCAAGATGCAGCAGGCCGTGGGGCGCATCGGCGCGCGGCTTCCCTCGGGCGTCGATCCGCAGGTGATCGCCGGCAACACCGACGACATCCCGGTGATGGTGATCGCCGTGGGTGACGTGGGCGACCAGTACACGATGTTCGACCGGCTCGAGCGGATCATGGTGCCGAAGCTTCAGGGCATCGACGGTGTCCGGGAGGCGACCGTCTCCGGGGCGCGGGAGAAGCAGGTCGTCATCACGCCCGACCAGGTCAAGCTCGCGATGCGCGGCCTGTCGGCCGCCTCGATCCCCGAACTGCTGCGCGCGAACGGGGTGGCTATCCCGGCGGGCGGTGTCACGGAGAAGGACCGCACGCTGACCGTGCAGGTCGGTGACCGCATCGAGACGGTCGACGACCTGAAGAACCTCTACCTCGCCCCCGCCGCCCCCGCGGGTGCCGCCACGGGCGGCGCCGGAGCGACCGGCCGTACCGGAGGCGCCGGCGGTGTCTCCGGTGCCACGGGCGCGGGCGGGCAGATCCCCGGCCGCACGCAGGGCGCGGCCAAGCCGACGCAGCCCAAGCCGGTCAAGCTGGGCGACGTCGCCGACATCACGGTCAAGGACACCGACGCGTCCACGCTGACCCGGACCAATGGGAAGCCCAGCCTCGGCGTGTCGATCACGATGAAGCCGGACGGCAACGCGGTACGGATCTCCCATGACGTGCGGGCCGCGCTGCCGGAGCTGACCCGATCGGTCGGGGACGCCTCGGAGCTGACGGTCGTGTTCGACCAGGCGCCGTACGTGGAGCGGTCGATCGAGGACCTCACCACCGAGGGCCTGCTCGGCCTGGCGTTCGCGGTGCTGGTCATCCTGGTGTTCCTGCTGTCGGTACGGTCGACCATCGTGACGGCGGTGTCGATCCCGCTGTCGGTGGTGATGGCGCTCATCGCGTTGTGGGTGGGCGACTACTCGCTGAACCTGCTGACGCTGGGCGCGTTGACGATCGCGGTCGGCCGGGTCGTGGACGACTCGATCGTGGTACTGGAGAACATCAAGCGGCACCTCGGTTACGGGGAGAACAAGCGACAGGCGATCGTCACCGCGGTGCGCGAGGTGTCGGGGGCGGTGACCGCGTCCACGCTGACGACGGTCGCGGTGTTCCTGCCGATCGCGTTCGTCGGCGGCATGGTGGGCCAGCTGTTCAGCCCGTTCGCGGTGACCGTGACGGTGGCGCTGCTCGCGTCGCTGGTGGTGTCTCTGACCGTGATCCCGGTGCTGGCGTACTGGTTCCTGAAGGCTCCGGTGCTGTCGCCGGCGGAGGCGGAGGCCGTACGGGAGGAGGCGGAGCTGCGGGAGCTGCGCAGCCCGCTCCAGCGGATGTACCTGCCGGTCCTGCGGTTCGCGACCCGGCGCCGGTTGGTCACGCTGGTGATCGGGTTCGTGGTGTTCGCCGGCACGATGGCGCTGGTGCCGAACCTGAAGACGAACTTCCTGGACTCCTCGGGCAACGACTCGATCTCGGTCACGCAGCGCATGCCCGTCGGCACCGCGCTGGCCGTCACGGACGCGGCGGCCAAGAAGGTCGAGACGGTCTTCTCCGAGTTCACGCAGATCGAGTCGTACCAGGTCACGGTGGGCGGCGGCAGCCAGTTCATGGGTGGGCTGGGCGGCAGCGCCGACCGCGCGTCGTACTCGGTGACGGTGGCCGAGGGCGTGGACACGGCGGCGTTCCAGGAGTCGCTGCGCGACCGGCTGAAGGGCCTGTCCGGCGCGGGTGAGATCACCGTCGGCGGTTCGGACGGCGGGTTCAGCTCCGACCAGGTGCAGGTCATCCTGCAGGGTGCGGACACCGGCGAGCTGAAGACGGCGGCGACCGCGGTGGTCGAGGCGATGTCGGGGGTCGCGGGCCTGCGGGAGGTCTCCTCCAACCTGGAGGACAGCGCGCCCCGGATCGAGGTCCACGTGGACCGGGAGAAGGCCGCGGCCAAGGGGCTGACCGAGACGGGTGTCGGCCAGCTCGTCGCGCAGGCGTTCCGTGGCGCGCCGCTGGGGTCGATCAGCCTGGACGGCCGGTCCAGCGACATCGTGCTGCGGATGGGTGACGCTCCGGCGAACCTGGCGGAGATCGAGAAGATCACACTGCCGACCGCCTCCGGTCTGGTCAAGCTGAGTTCGGTGGCGGACGTGGTGCGGGCGGACGGGCCGACCCAGATCACCCGTCTGAACGGTGACCGTACGGCGAGCGTGTCCGGCAAGGCGGACGCGGCGGACCTGGGCGCGATCACGGCGAAGGTGACGGACAAGCTGAAGGGCGTGAAGCTGCCCACGGGCGTGTCGTACAAGATCGGCGGGGCGAGCGCGGACCAGGAGAAGGCGTTCGCGGACCTCGGGCTGGCGATGCTGCTGGCGGTGGCGATCGTCTTCATGATCATGGTGGCGACGTTCCGCAGCTTCGTGCAGCCGCTGATCCTGCTGGTGTCGATCCCGTTCGCGGCGACGGGTGCGATCGGGCTGCTGCTGGTGACCGACACCGCTCTGGGCGTCCCGGCGCTGATCGGCATGCTGATGCTGATCGGCATCGTGGTGACCAACGCGATCGTGCTGATCGACCTGATCAACCAGTACCGCGAGCGGGGGCTGGGGATCGTCGAGGCGGTGCTGGAGGGAGGCCGGCGCAGGTTGCGGCCGATCCTGATGACCGCGATCGCGACGATCTGCGCGCTGACGCCGATGGCGCTGGGCGTGACGGGGTCGGGCGGGTTCATCTCGCAGCCTCTGGCGATCGTGGTGATCGGTGGGTTGATCTCCTCGACGCTGCTGACGCTGGTGCTGGTGCCGACGCTCTACACGATCGTGGAGCGGATGAAGGAGCGGCTGCGCCGTACGCCGAAGGACCGTCCGGAAGCGGACGTGAAGGTGTACGACAAGGACGCGCTCGCGCCGTCGAAGTAGCCGATTCATCCCGGATCCGACGCCGAATCGACGCCGAAAGGGGACGTTGTTCGGGGCGGATCCGGAACGGACGCGGTGCGCGCCGGTTCTCCTGTGGGGGACCGGCGCGAGCCGTACCGGGGGCACTCAATAAACTGAGGCAACGTGAGTGACAAGCCGCGTATCCCCAATGTCCTGGCCGCCCGCTATGCCTCGGCGGAGCTGGCCCGTCTGTGGTCTCCCGAGCACAAGGTGGTGCTGGAACGCCGGTTGTGGCTCGCGGTGCTCAGGGCCCAGGCCGACCTCGGTGTGGAGGTGCCGCCGCAGGCGGTCGCCGACTACGAGAAGGTGGCCGAGCAGGTCGATCTCGCCTCCATCGCCGCGCGGGAGCGGGTCACCCGGCACGACGTGAAGGCCCGGATCGAGGAGTTCAACGCGCTGGCGGGGCACGAGCAGGTGCACAAGGGGATGACCTCGCGTGACCTGACCGAGAACGTCGAGCAATTGCAGATCCGCGACAGCCTGCTGCTGGTGCGGGCGCGGACGGTGGCGTTGCTGTCGCGGTTGTCCCGGCTGGCGGCCGAGAACGCCGAGCTGGTCATGGCCGGGCGTTCGCACAACGTCGCCGCGCAGGCGACCACGCTGGGCAAGCGGTTCGCGACGGCGGCGGACGAGCTGCTGGTGGCGTTCGGGCGGCTCGAGGATCTGATCGAGCGGTATCCGCTGCGCGGGGTGAAGGGTCCGGTCGGTACCGCGCAGGACATGCTGGATCTGCTCGGCACGCCGGAGAAGCTGGCGGATCTGGAGGATCGGGTCGCCGCGCATCTGGGCTTCGCGCGCCGGTTCACCAGCGTGGGGCAGGTGTACCCGCGCTCGCTGGACTACGACGTGGTGTCGGCGCTGGTGCAGCTGGCCGCCGCGCCGTCGTCGCTGGCCAAGACGATCCGGCTGATGGCCGGGCACGAGCTGGTCACGGAGGGCTTCAAGGAGGGCCAGGTCGGTTCCTCGGCGATGCCGCACAAGATGAACACGCGCTCCTGCGAGCGGGTCAACGGCCTGACGGTGATCCTGCGCGGGTACGCGTCGATGGTGGGCGAGCTGGCCGGGGACCAGTGGAACGAGGGCGACGTGTCCTGCTCGGTGGTGCGCCGGGTGGCGCTGCCGGACGCGTTCTTCGCGTTCGACGGCCTGGTGGAGACGATGCTGACCGTGCTGGACGAGTTCGGCGCGTTCCCTGCGGTGATCGAGGCGGAGCTCGATCGGTACCTGCCGTTCCTCGGGACGACCAAGATGCTGATGGCGGCGGTGCGCGCGGGTGTCGGCCGGGAGACGGGGCACGAGCTGATCAAGGAGCACGCGGTGGCGTCGGCGCTGGCGATGCGGTCGCAGGGGTCGGCGAACGCGCTGCTGGACCGGCTCGCCGCCGACGAGCGGTTCCCGCTGGACAGGGAGCGGCTCGACGCGCTGCTGGCCGATCGGATCTCGTTCACGGGTGCGGCGTCGGGGCAGGTGGCGGCGCTCGTCGAGCGAGTGGGTGAGATCACGGCACGCTATCCGGAGGCGGCCGCGTACGCGCCGGGTGCGATCCTGTGACGTCGGCTCCTGAGCCGCCCGCGGTACGGTCCCCGTCTTCGTCTTCGTCGTCGGCGCCGTGGCGGGGTGGGGCGCTCCGGGAGCTGACCACGGTCGCCGAGGTCGTCGACGCGTGCGGGGACGACGATCTGATCGTGTGGGCGGCTCAGGGGATGCGGCCGGGAGTGCGGGCGTGGGCGCTGGGTGACGCGGTGGCGGTGGCCAGTCCGGGTGCGTCCCGCCGTGACCGGCTGGCCGTCGGGGGAAGCGCGGCGTGCGCTCTGCCGCTCGTACGGCATGCGCTGGCCGAGTCGGGGCCGACGTACCGGTTGTTCGGTGACGTCGAGCTGATCATGGAGATGTCGGCGCGGGTCGAGGGGTTGACGGAGGCGGTGCCGTTCTCGTGGATGGTCACCACCTCGCTCGCTCCCGCTGATGCGGCCGGTGGCCGCGAGGGCCGCGGGCGGGAGCCCGAATCCATGCCGGAATCCATGCCGGAATCCATGCCGGAATCCGTGGCGGGGTCGGAGCCGGGATGGCTGGGCCCGGCCGCCGGTCCCGAGGTGGGCGAGTTGCTCGCGCGGGCGAACCCGTCCTCGTACGCGGTGCCGGGCATCGCCCGGGTGTCGCGGTGGGCCGGGGTCCGGGACGCGGCGGAGGCGCTGGTGGCGGTCGCGGCCGACGCGTGGTCCGCGCCCACGGTGGGGCTCCTGGCGGGGGTGGCGACCGCGGAGCGGGCGCGGGGGCGTGGGCTGGCCGAGCGGGTGTGCCGGTTCGTGACGGCGGCGCTGCTGGCCGATCATGGCCGGGCGGCGCTGATGGTGGACGACTGGAACGGGTCCGCCGTCCGGCTGTACGAGCGTCTGGGCTACGCCCGCCGCCGGGTCGCGGCGAACCGGGTCGGCTGAGATCGCCTGGGCGCGTCACGGCAGGCCCTTCCGAAGGAAGCCACGTACGGGAGAAAGGGGCAGTGGTGCCTCTGACCACTTGTGGAGGATTCTGATCGGGTCACCCCTGACCCGAGGGGATCGCGGAACGAACGGACGGTGGTGGCGCGGGTCGCCGTCGGCCTCGTTGCTCGCGTACTTGGTCTTCCCCCTTCCACGGGCAGATCGTCTTCTAAAGCGGAAAGCGATCGCTATAGTGGACGAATGGGTGACGGCAACACGTTTTCCAGTGGTTTGTCCATGGGCGAGCTGGGGGCCAGGATCCGGGCTGAGCGGCGGGCCCAGAGCATGGCGTTGGAGCGGCTCGCCGAGCTGAGCGGGGTCAGCCGAAGCATGGTGTCCGAGGTGGAGCGCGGCGCCAAGACGCCGAGTGTGCTGGTCCTTGACCGGCTGGCGACCGCGCTGGGCACCTCGATCGCCCGGCTTCTGGATGAGCCGGTACGTCCTGATGTCGTGGTCCTGCCCGGCGACCGGCAGCACGTGGTACGGGATCCCTCCGGGTGGGAACGGCGGATTCTGTCCCCTGTCCTGCCGGATGTGGAGTTCGAGTTCATGCGCACCACCCTGGGGCCGGGCGTGGACGCAGGGGAGTTCTCCCCGCATGCGGCGGGGTCGCACGAGTACGTGGCGGTGGAGACCGGGTGTCTGCGCCTGACCGTCGATGGTGTTCCGCACCTCCTGGAGGCAGGGGACGCCGCCTACTTCCCCGGAAACCGCCGGCACGCCTTCGCCAACGATTCCGCCGGTCCGTGCGTGTACTACCTGGCCATGGCGCTGGGCCTTGCAGCCGGCTCCCACGGCCGTCCCCCGCATGGAGGCCATGATGGATGACCTGCGACGAGCGGGCCGGTCGGCGGTGGACCTGGCAGTCGATCACCTGGCCGCCGTGCCCGGTGGACCGGTGTGGCGGCCGGTGGCCGAAGCGGACCGCTCATGGCTCACCCGGCAGCCCCTGCCCGGGGCGGGGCGCCCCTTGGCGGACCTGCTGCACGACGTGCGCGACCGGATCCTGCCCTACCCGATGGGCAACGGGCATCCCCGGTTCTTCGGCTGGGTCAACTCCCCGCCCTCGCCCGCCGGTGTCCTGGTCGCGCCTTTGGCGGCGGCGATGAACCCGAGCTGCGCCGGGGGCGAACACGCCGGTGTCCTGCTGGAGCGTACGGTCGTGCGGTGGCTGGCGGAGCTGGTGGACTTCCCGTACCAACCAGGGGCCGGGCTGCTGGCGAGCGGGGCTTCGGTGGCCACCGTCATCGCGCTGGCCACCGCCCGACAGCGGGCTGTCCGCCGACAGGGCCACAACGTGCGCGAGACGGGTCTGTACGGACAGCGTCCGCTGGCGATCTACGTCTCGGCCGAGGCGCACAGCTGTGTGCGCAAGGCGGTGGAACTCCTCGGTATGGGAAGTCGGTACATCCGCACGGTTCCGGTCGACGGCGCCTACCGCATGGAGACCGGCGCACTGCGCCGTCTGATCACGGCGGACAGGGAGGCGGGTGTGCGACCGTTCTTCGTCGCGGCCAGCGCGGGAACGGTGAACACCGGCACTGTCGACCCTCTGGACGAAGTCGCCGGGATCGCCCGTGAATGCGGGCTGTGGTTCCACATCGACGGCGCCTATGGCGCCCTCGGCATTCTCGCCGAGGGAGCCCGCCACCTCTACGCCGGGCTGGAACGGGCGGATTCCCTCGTTTTGGACCCGCACAAGTGGCTCGGCGTCCCCGTCGACGCCGGCTGCGTCCTCTTCCGCGATCCCGTCGAAGCGCGCGACACCTTCAGCCTCGTGCCGCCCTATCTTCGCGACGACGAGGCCGACGCACTGGGGTGGTTTTCCGAGTACGGCCCCGAACAGACCCGTCCGTTCCGCGCGCTGCGGGTATGGGCCACGATCTCCCACCTCGGGCGCGAGGGAATCGTCCGCCTGGTGGGGCGAACCACCCGGCTCGCGCGCACCCTCGCCGCCATGATCGAAGCCTCCGACGACTTCGACCTGCTCGCGCCTGCCGTCACCTCCGTCATCGCCTTCCGCTACCGGCCCGCCACGCTCGACGCGGCCGCGACAGACGCACTGAACCAGGCCATCCCCGCCGTCGTGCGAGGCCGCGGCCACGCCTTCCTCACCGGTACCCGGCTCTCCGGCACGGCGGCGCTGCGTGCCTGCATCCTCCACCCGGAGACCACCGAAGCCGACCTCACCGCCCTGCTGGACGAAATCCGGACCGTGGTACGGGAGGCCACCGCGTGAGGATCCACCGTGTGGTCGTCGATCTCGGCGGCGTTCTGTTCCGCTTCGACCATGCCCGCCGCCTCCGGCGACTCGGGCCGGTACCCGAACGCGGCGAAGCTCCGGGGCCGCGTCCGTGCCGTCACGGGATTCACGGGCGGCGACGACAGTTGAGCAGCGCGGGGAGTTCCAGGAGCGAGGTGATCCGGGGAGGGCCGCCGGTCGCGTGGTCGTCCCGCTCCTGGGGTGTGCCGTAGCGGTCGAGCCAGACGCCGTGCATGCCCACCGTGGTGGGGCCGATCGCGTCGAGGTCGCGGTTGTCCCCGACGAGGAGGATCTCCTGCGGGCGCAGGCCGAGTTTGGCGGCCGCCGCGAGGTAGCACGCGGCGGTGGGTTTGAAGTTGCCGCCGAGCGCGTCGGGGGTCAGGACGGGGTCGAGGCGGTCCATCAGGCCGATGCGGCGCAGCTTGGCCTCCTGCTGGACCGGTACGCCATTGGTGAGCACGCCGAGCGTCAGGCCGAGCCCGGACAGCGCGTCCATCGCCTGGGCGGCGTCGGGGAAGGCCGCCCAGGCGGCCTCGTAGTGCAGGAGGAAGTCCCCGTACGCCGCGTCGAGGTCGGTGGGGAGGGGCAGGCCGAGGCGCCGGCAGAAGTCCCGGAGCCGCCTGCGGCGCTGCTCGTCGAAGGAACACTCCCCGGCGTGCCAGGAGGGGAGGTGTCTGGCCTCCAGGTCCAGCCAGAGGGCGGGGACCTCTGTCAGCAGTTCGTGCCCGGGCGAGAACGACTCCGTCCAGGCGGTCGCGGCGTAGGCGACCGCCTGGCGGTGGTCGAAAAGTGTCTCGTCGAGGTCGAACAGAATCGCCCTGATCATGACGCCATCCTGGCCAGCCGGTGTTTCGGTTGCATTTCACGCAGGTGAATGCGGTAACCCTCCCATGGAATGGCTCCGGATCGTGTCGAAGGTGCTGCGCGGGGAGGGCCTGATCCGGCAGTACTACGTGGTGGTTCTCAGGCGGGCGTGGCGGCGTGCCGTGCGGCGCGGTAGCCGAAGACGACGGCCGGGCCGATGGTCGAGCCGGGACCGGGGTAGGTGCGGCCCATGACCGAGGCGGTGGTGTTGCCCGCGGCGTACAGGCCGGGGATGACGGTGCCGTCCTCGCGGAGCACGCGGGCGTCGGCGTCGGTCAGTAGGCCGCCCTTGGTGCCCAGGTCACCGGGGTAGAGCCGCAGGGCGCGGAAGGGGCCGCGCTCCAGCGGGCCGAGGTTGGGGTTCGGCTTGACCCTGGGGTCGCCGTAGTAGTTGTCGTAGACGGTCCTGCCGCGCCCGAAGTCGGCGTCGACGCCGGTACGGGCGAAGCCGTTGAACCGTTCGACGGTCGCGGCCAGCCGTGCCGGATCCATGCCGGTGATGTCCGCGAGTTCGTGCAGCGACGCGGCCTCGACCAGGGTGCCGGCGGCCAGCCATTGCTTCTTGCGGCCCACGTAGGCGGTGGACAGGTAGCGGCGGGCGTGCCGGACGTCGGTGACCAGCCACGTCGGCCCCGGCACGGTGTGGGAGAGCATGGCGTGGCCGAAGTCGATGTAGGAGGCCGACTCGTTCGTGAAGCGCTCGCCTGCCGCGTCGACCACGATGGAGAACGGCATGGACCGCTCCGACAGAATGAAGCCGTGGGCGCCGTCGGGGCTGACGGTGCCCGCGCCCCACCAGGCGTCGTCCATGAGTTCCAGCGCGGCCCCGGCCCGGGCGCCGAGGTCGATGGCGGTGCCGAGGTCGCCCTCCGGTGCCGCGGAGTAGCCGGGGATGCCGTGGTGCTTCTGCCGCCACTCCGTGTTACGGGCGAAGCCCCCGGCGGCGAGTACGACGCCGCGCCGCGCGCGTACGCGCATCCGGCGGCCCTTCTTGTCGATCACCGCGCCGACGACGACGCCGTCCTCGATGATCAACTCGACGATCGGCGATGACAACCAGACCGGGGTCTGCTGGGTGCGGACGATGTGCATGAGGGAGCAGCTCAGGGCGCCACCCAGGCCCACCAGCCGCTTGCCGGACGCGAGGCCGCCGACCGTGCGGAAGACGAAGCGGGCGCCGCGGACGAAGCCTCCGGGGGTGGACCAGGCCCGTGCCAGCAGCCACACGTCGTCGGTGGTCACGGGTGCGGGGAGCCCGTCCGCGGCGCGGGCGGTGGCGTACCAGGAGCCGAGCAGTTTGGTGTCGAAGGGCGCCACCTCGACTCCGCGGCCCACCTTGCCGCCGGGGCGGTCGGGATAGTAGTCGGGGTAGTCCTTGGCCCGGGTCCAGCGGACGCCGAGGCGGCCGAGCAGCCGCATCACCGCGGGTCCACTGTCGAGGAAGGCGCGCCTGCGTTCGGGGGAGGAGGCGGGGCCGGCGTCGCCGATGGACGCCTGCATGTACTGCAGGGCCTCCTCGACGGAGTCCGGGACGCCGGCCCGGATCATGAGCGGGTTGACCGGCATCCACAGGCCGCCGCCGGAGACGGCCGTGGTGCCGCCCCACTTCGGGGTGCTCTCCACGACGAGGACGCCGAGCCCGGCGTCGGCGGCGGTGATGGCCGCGGTCAGCCCGGCCGCGCCGGTTCCCGCGATGAGGACGTCGACGTGGGCGTCCCACTGCTCTGTCATCGTGCTGATCCTTCGATCTGGGGGTGTGCGTGACGCGTCAGGCGGCTGACCAGCCGCCGTCGACCGGGATGATGGCGCCGTTGATGAACGAGGCGGCGCCGGAGGCGAGGAAGAGGGCGGCGTCGGCCATCTGCTCGGGTTGGGCCATGCTCTCGCCGAGGGCGAGGACCGGGGCGAGGCGGGCCAGGCCGGTGGGGTCGAAGGAGGCGGCGGATTCCACGATGCCGGTCATGGTGGGGCCGGGGAGGATGGCGTTGCAGCGGATGCCGTCTTTGGCGTATGCCCACGCGACGCTGCGGGTGAGGCCGACGACGCCGTGCTTGGAGGCGGTGTAGGCGGCGCCGGCGGCGCCGCCGCGGATGCCGGCTTCGGAGGCGGTGTTGACGATGGCGCCGGCGCCTTGGGCGAGCATGTGGGGGAGAACGGCGTGAGTGAGCAGGAAAGTGCCGGTGAGGTTGACCCGCAGGACGCGTTCCCATTGCTGGAGGGTGACGTCGGCGGGCAGGGCCATGTCGTCCATGATTCCGGCGTTGTTGCACAGCACGTCGATGCGGCCGTACTCGCCGATGGCCCGCTCGACCAGCGCGGTGACCGCCGCCTCGTCGGAGATGTCTGCGGCGACGGCGATGGCGGCGTCGCCGATCTCGGTGGCGGTCCGATCGGCGCTTTCCGCGTTGATGTCACAGGCCACGACGCGAGCGCCTGCTTTGGCGAAGGCGAGGGCCATGGCCCGGCCGATTCCGGAGCCCGCGCCGGTGATGAGGCTGACGCGGTCGGTGAAGGTGTCGGTGGTCATGCGCTCAGTCCTTTGGGGGGAAGGTGGGCGCCAGGTCCGGTGAGGCCGACTGGCGTCGGAGGCCGTGCTGATCAGGAACGGTGGTTCGTGCGGTCCCGTCGGTCATGTCGCCTCCGCAAACAACCGGACAATATTGTCCGGTTGTTAAAATACCCGCTGTGCCTGCTACGCGTCGACCCAACAGAGGGCCCAGTGCCGCCGCGGAGAACCGTGCGGCGCTGATAGCCGCGGCTCGCGAGGTCTTCGCCGACGCTGGCTACGACGCGCCGCTCAGCTTGGTCGCCCGCAGGGCGGGGGTCGGTCAGGGCAGCCTCTACCGGCACTTTCCCGACCGCGTCAGCCTGGCCCTGGCCGTGTTCGAGGACAGCGTGAACGATCTGGAGGCGCTGGCGGCCGAACCCGGCACCACACTCACCGACCTGCTGGCGCTCATCACCGAGCAGACCATCGCCTCGACCGCGTTCATCGACATGGTCAGCATGGCGCCGATCGACCCTCGCATCCGCGACGTCCACGCCCGTGTGGAGACCCTGCTGGTGGCCCCGCTCTCCAGAGCCCAGCGAGCCGGCGGCATCCGGAGCGACCTCACCAGCGGTGATCTCCTCCTGGCCGTCGGCATGCTCGCCGGGATCCTGGCCAGGACTCCGGCCCCCGCCCGGCGTCGGACCGCCGAACGGGCGTGGGGACTCATCCGCGAAGGGATGACGGCGGCGGGCCGGGCCGGAGGCGAGCCGAGCCGTACGGGCTGACCGGCTCACCTCGCCGCCGTCGTCGGTGCGCGACGCCGACGCCGGTGATCAGGACACGGCGCGGCCACCGCAGCCGGGTGGTGAACCGGTCAGCCGGTCAGAAAGAGGGGGTCAGGACCTGCGGCCGGCGTTGGCGTGGATGGCGTCCCGGACGTACTGGGCAAGCCCCACCGCAGTGGACTCGTAGTTCGCCGTGAACCTCGGGTCGCTGACGTACAGCTCACCGAGCCCCTTGTGGATCTCGTAGCCGCAGTCGTAGAACCAGCGGCTGATGTGGGCGCGGTGCCGCTCGGCGGCGTCCATCGCCTGCTCGCCGTCGGCGGGGACACCGGCCTCGTACGCGGCGGCGAACCCGGCCAGCGCTTCGGCCGCCTCCGTCGTGATCCGCAGCCAGTCCTCCTTGGTGTAGGAGGAGGTGCGGCGTCTGCTCTGCTCGAAGGTGTCGGTGCCGCCCCAGCGCTCCTCCACCTCCTCGGCGTACTCCTCGGGCCGGAAGTCGCCGAACACCTCGAACCGCTCCTGCGGGGTGAGGGAAATCCCCATGATCTGGGCCTCCATCGCTGTCTCGACCGCCTCGGCCATCTCGGTGAGCCGGACGATCCGCCTGCGCAGCAGTTCGTGCTGGCGGCGCAGGTGCGTGAGCGCGTCCACGCCCGGCTCGTCGAGGATGGCGGCGATCTCCTCCAGGGAGAATCCGAGCTTGCGGTAGAACAGGACCCGCTGCAGACGGTCGAGATCGGGCTCGCTGTAGCGGCGGTATCCGGCGTGGGTCCGCTCGCTGGGGGACAGCAGCCCGATCTCGTCGTAGTGGTGCAGCGTGCGGACCGTCACACCGGCGAAGGCCGCCACCTGGCCGACCGAGTAGCTCATGGCTCTCCTCCTTTCGCGATCCAGCCTGCGGTCTCTCGTGACGTGAGGGTCAAGCCGGTTTCGACCGACAGGCTCCCGGCCTCGCCGTCCTCGATGCCGGGGCGATGCGCGCCGAGCGCGTGCACTGTACCGACCGGGCGAGGCGGTGCGGGAACGTCACGTCCCCCGACGGGAAACACCATGCCCCGCGGAGGGGCCGCCCGCTCTCCGGCGCCGGTGGACGGGTACCGCGTCGTCGCGGCGCGGTCAAGGCTGCCTGTGGCAGACTCCGTGGATGCTGCATCCCGATGCCGTACGGTTCGTCACCGGCTACCTGGCCGTCGCGGACCGGCTGCTCCCAGGACGGATCACCGGCTTCTACGTCGTCGGCTCGGCGGCGCTGGGCGCGTGGCGCGCGGGCCGCAGCGACATCGACTTCGTCGCCGTGGTGGAGGGCGACCTCAGCGCGCGGGACGTACGCCGGCTGCGCGTGCTTCACCCGGCCGGGAACGCCCGGGCCGTCGGGCGAGCACTGGTCCGGGTTCGGCCGACCGTCCCGGGGACGATGAACGGGGTGTTCGTGTCGGCCGGGGACCTCGGCAGGCCGGTGACGGAGATCCGGCCGCTGGCCTCGCACACCGGTTCGTCCTTCGTCCGCGGCCGCGGCTTCGACGTGAACCCGGTGATGTGGAAGGTGCTGCGTGACCGGGGGATCACCGTGCGGGGGCAGGCTCCGGACGAGCTCGGTCTCGACCCGGAACCGGACCGGCTGCGCGCCTGGAACCTGGACAACCTGCACAGCTACTGGCGGAAGTGGGCAGACAGGGCGTTGGCCGGGAGGGCGCCGAGTCTGCCGTTCGTCCCGGCGCGCTGGATGGCGGAGCCGTTGGCGGCCTGGGGCGCGCTCGGCCCGCCCCGCCTGCACCACACGATCGCCACCGGTGAGGTGATCCCGAAGGAGACCGCGGGTGAGTACGCGCTCGACACCTTCGGCGTG
Source organism: Microtetraspora sp. AC03309 (assembly GCF_020826795.1). Lineage (NCBI taxonomy): Bacteria > Bacillati > Actinomycetota > Actinomycetes > Streptosporangiales > Streptosporangiaceae > Microtetraspora > Microtetraspora sp. AC03309. The sequence continues at coordinate 73,226 of NZ_JADDIL010000012.1, forward strand.
CGTTGGCATTCGCTCATTCGGGCGGCCCTCGCCCACCGGCGTGGTGAGCCGGCCTGGCCCGACCCCTCGCTCACCGACCCCGAGAGGCGGGTCCGTCTCGTCGGCGAGTTCATCCTCGAGGTGATCGCGGACGCGGATCGGCTGTGACGCGCCGCCCTCCCGCTCCGCGCCATCCGCGCCATCCCCGCCATCCTCGCCGTCCTCCCCTCCGTGGCTCCGACCCAGAGGGTCCGCCGGCCCGGCAGGGGGTCTCCCGGCGGGGTCGCCCATCTTCCTCCCGTTCCCTCCGTTCTTTGCGTAACGGATTTCTTCCTCACCGCGTGGCCCCGTCGTCTCCCGGCGCCGTCACACGCCGTCGCCGGTGGTACGCGGCCCGAGCAGCGGGAGCGTACGTGCTGAGTGGACTCTCCCACGGGGGGAGGGACCATGCTGGATCGCGTGAACGACGACCTGTTGTCCATCGGGCAGTTCGCCCGGCTGGCCCGGCTCAGCGTCAAACAGCTGCGCAACTACGCCGACCTCGGACTGCTCGAACCCGTGTGGATCGACCCGGACAGCGGCTACCGCTACTACCGGGCCGGGCAGGCGCGGGCCGCCCTGGCGATCGGGCTGCTGCGCTCGCTCGACGTCCCTCTCGCCGTGATCGCCACCGTGATCGCCACCGTGATCGGGCCGATGGCGGACACCGGAGAAACGCTGAACCCGGTCCCGGCGGACCAGGTGGCCGATGCCGGATCCCCGCGTACGGGGGACCGCCGGGCGGCCTCCGCACTCGCCCGCGTACGGGACGATCTCGAAACCGAGCTGGCCCGGCGGCGTCGCACGCTCCAGACCCTGGAACGGATTCTGGAGAGCGGCCTGCCCACCCCACAGGTGAGCGTGGTGACCGAGCCGCCGCGCCGCGTCGCGGTGCTCCGCGACGTCGCGGCCACGCCGGAGGAGATCGGACGGGTCACCTCCGCCTGTGTCGCCCGCCTGCTCGCCGCCCTTGGGCAGGGGGCCGGGCCGGAGAGAGCCGCCGAGCCCGGGACGGGCGGCGGGCCGGTGTGGCTCATCGGCCTGTTCCCGGTCGACTTCGGCGACACCGTCCCGGTCACGGTCGGAGTGGTGTTGCCGGGGACGGTGGTCCCGGGCGAGCACGGCCACGGCGCGCCGCCCGGGACGTCGCTGGACATCCTGCCCGGGGGCGCCTTCGCCCGTGCCACCCATGTCGGGCCCTACGACCAGATCGCGCTCACCGCGCACGCGCTGCTCGCCTGGTGCGCCGAGCGCGGCCACTTTCCGGCGGGGCCGCTGCGTGAGGTCTATGTCAGTGATCCCTCGACCACGCCGTCTGAACAGCTGGTCACCCATCTCATGATCCCTTTGGAGGACATGTCATGACGCCGGTGCGCTCATGCGGCTCTCGGGTGGGTTTCCCATGCCTCCCCTGGAGGGCCGCTGGTGGGTCGAGGACACCCGGCCGCCTCTGGAGGTGCCCCGTGACGAGTGGCACTGGCACCTGTTCCTGCGCCTGCCCGACACCCTGGACCCCGCTCTCGCCGACCAGGCACGCGAGGCGGCCCCGATCCGGGCGTCAGGGGACGCGGGGCCTCAGGATTGACCGCAGGTCGCGGGGCAGAACGTGACCTCGGGGTAGCGCGATGACGGCTTGCCCAGGAGGGGCTGCCGCTGCGACTTCAGGTGCTGGTCGAGGAAGGCCGCCACGTACGTGCGGGTGAGCTCCGAACCGCGAGCCCCGGTGAGCACGCCGTACACGGGTTTGACGCCCAGGGTCGCCGCCATCAGCGGGGTGTCGGTGAAGGAGGCGTGTTCCGAACCTGTCAGCATGATCCACCGCTTCCACCCGGTCAGCAGCTTCCAGTCACGGTCCCACGAGGCGTCACCGCCGCCGGGGACGTGGCCGGGCGAACCCATGAACATGACCGGCTTGGTGAAGCCGCCCTTGGGGATGCGGGCGTAGGTGGTGCCGTCCATGTTGATCGCGGCGCGGATCCGCGAGTCGGTCACCATGGCCGCCACCGCGCTCGCCCCGCCGATCGACTGGCCGACCATCGCGATCCGCGCGCGGTCGACGGGCCACTTCCCCAGGGAGTCGAGGACGAACGAGACGTCGGCGGACCGGATCTGGGTCACGCGCGGGCCGAAGCCGGGATCGCGGTCGCTGTCGCAGGCCAGGCACTCGGCGACCGTCCCGTCTGCCAGTGTCGTGGCGTAACTCTCGTAGGGATGATCGATCCCGGCCACCAGATAGCCCCGGCTGGCCAGCTCCTCGGCCAGCGAGGTGAGTGTGCTCACCGGCTTGGTGAAGCCGGGAGAGAGCACGACCAGCGGCAGCTTCCGTCCTTCGGGTTCGGCGTCCCGGACGGCGTTGGTCCGGGTCTTGCTCAGCACGTCGTACGGCACGCCCGCGATCCTGCCGCCCTTCAGCAGCAGCTCCGACTCCTTGGCCGTCATGTACGGCGCGCGCTGACCTCCCTTCTGCCTGGTGGGGTACCAGAGGGTGACCTTGAGCTCCCTGACGGAGACGTCCAGGTTCCACGGGTCGGGACGGGAGGTGTCCTTCAGGTACAGCACGCTGGTGCCGACAGCGTGCTCGCCGGTGGGCGCGGGCAGGGTGGTCGGGGTGCCCGGCGTGACCGAGACGCTGGGCGAGGCGGCCGGATCAGAGCGGGGCGCGGCGGGCGTGGAGCAGGCGGACGCGGCCAGGAGGAGCAGGACGGCCGTCAGAGAACGAGTCATCGGATCACTCCTGCAGCAGGGTCAGGGCCTTGGCCAGGGCGGCGTCCCGCCCGGCGGCGGCATCGGCCGGGGTCAGGGGCACGTAGGAGTCGGGCGCCACCCCGACCCCGTCGATCACCTCGCGGTTGGGTCCCAGGTGGTGCTTGGAGGGGAAGGTCAGCAGCGTGTTGTTCGACAGCAGCCAAGGATCGGCGGGACCGGAGATGACGCCCGCGGTCCTGGTGCCGATCAGCCGTCCTGCGCCGTTGTCCTTGATGGCGGAGCTGAAGTGCTCGCAGGCCGAGGCGCAGTCGCGGTCGGTGAGCACGATCAGAGGGAGGCCGACCAGTTCGACGGTGTCGTCCGTGCGGCTGGTGTCGCACTGGCCGGAGACGTCGCACTGGTAGGCGGTGACCTTGCCGTGGACGAACGCGCTCACCAGGCGGGTGGCCTCCACGGGACTGCCGCCGCCGTTGCCGCGCAGGTCCAGCACGACGCCGGTGAGCGTCCGGCCGGTACGCAGCCGGGTGATCTCCCGCAGCACCCTGGTCGCCCCGTCGGTGGCGAATCCGCGCAGCCGTACATAGGCGACCTTGCCGTCCACCAGCTTGGAGCCCACCATCCGCAGGGCGTCCGGGGTGGGGGTGAACAGGCCGGGCTTGAGGGTGACGGTCCAGCGGCGGCCGGTGCTTCGCCGCAGCAGGCTCAGCTCGACCGGGCGCGCCTCCGGGTAGACCGGGTTCAGGGCGGCGATCGCCGGAGGGACGGGCTTGCCGTTGACGAAGGTCGCCGATCCGTCGGCCGACTCGATGACGTCGCCGGGCCGTACCCCTGCCTCCTGGGCCGCGCCGCCCACGACGTCGGTGACGAACAGCGGGGCCACGGCCACGGCGAGGTGACCGGCGTTGGCGTTGGTCTCCAGGCCCAGGCCGTACCTGTCGCCGTCGTAGTAGTCGGGCGAGCGCGTGTCGTCGTGCGTCCAGCGGGCGTGGTTGTCGCCGAGTGCGGCCACGATGGCCTCCAGGGTGGCGGCGGCCAGCTTGTCGGCGAGCTGCGGCACCCGGTCGGTGACCTTGCGGTAGGCCGCCTCGAAAGCGGCCCAGTCGGCCTTCCGGTCGCCGGTCAGCGGCGGCATCATCGCCTCGGGCACGTCCCGGCCGCCCCGGTTGAGTTCCTGCGTCATGGCGGTGAACCCGGCCAGCAGCAGCTTGCGGGCATCCAGTGTGGCGCCGCTGTAGTAGTTGTCGAGGATGCAGTAGTAGGCCTGCTCGATGACGTCGACCGTGGTGGGCGTCATCGCTCCGGTGGGGGCCGAGGACCGGGCGCAGGCCGACGCGCCGCCCAGGGTGGCCTTGGTCCCCTCGGCCCTCGGCACCGTGGGTGCCGAGCAGGCGGCCGCCAGAAGGAGGGCCAGTCCGGCGGCCGCGCTCTTCCACCTCATGACAGGCGCCTCCGCACCACCCAGAAGCACAGTCCCGTCATCCCGGCCGTCAGCAGGGCGTAGATGCCGGTCTCGATCCACTGGAAGGGCCAGAAGCGCTCAAGGGGCTGGTAGGTCGCCAGTTGCCGGTAACCGTGCCGGCTGATCTCGGCATTGCAGAGGTTCGGTGAACCGGCGCCGGGGGCGCCGCAAGGTCCCGAGGTGGAGGAGACGCCCTTGACCTCGGCCTCGCCCTTGCCGTCGTCGATGACCTTTCCGGAAGAATCGACGACGTTGCTGGTCAGGACCCAGGCGCCGGTGTGGCCGGGGATCACCGGCTCCACGGTCACCCTCATCCGTCCGTCCGTGGAGATGCCGATGCCGTCCACGTTCTCCGTGCTGAGCTCGAACGTCGAGGTGACCGGGGCGGCCAGATGCGGGCGGACCAGCAGGGGCATCGCGACCTGGACGGCGGCGAAGACGGCCAGCGTCAGGGCCATGGCGGGCAGCGTGCGCCGGAAGACGACGCCCATGGTGACGCCCAGGACGAAGGCGAAGGCCGCATATCCCATGGGAACGATCCCTCGCGCGCTGAACACCAGCGGGTCCATGACGGCCCAGCCCGGGCCGGCCGACTTGTCCAGCGGTTGCGACCACCAGGTCACCACGAGACCGCACACGCAGGCGGCGCCCACCGCGGCCAGGCCGGTGAGGACGAGCTTGACCGCCAGCCAGCGGGTGCGGGTGACGGACTGGTTCCACACCAGCAGGTGCGTGCCCGCCTCCAGCTCCCGGGTGATCAGTGGCGCCCCCCAGAAGAGCCCCGCGATGGCGGGAATGAGGAGGACGGCGAGCGTGACCACCATGAAGGGGGTGATGTTCTCTTCGAAGAAGCCGTCGAAGAAGGCAGCGCACGTGTCTTCCTGCACGCACTTGGCCAGGCCCGTGGTGTAGTCGTCCGCTATCTGCGGGCCGGTCAGCGCCATGACGGCGGCGACGACGACGAGCAGCGCGGCCATCATCGTGGCCGAGCCGCGGAACTGACGCCAGGTCAGCCAGATCATCGCTGCACCTCCAGGGCGACTCGCCGGTTCTCCGCTGTGCGCTTGTCCATGTAGGCGAGGACGAGGTCTTCCAGGCTGAGCTGGGTGACCGTCCAGGCGGGGTCGTGGATCGGGGCGTCGGTCCGGATCACGTACGTGCTCTGCCGGTCGGTGTGGCTGGCGGAGACGACGTGCTGGTCGGCGGGGAGCCGGTCGGGGTCGCGGCGTGGGCCGGTGAGCCGGTGATGAGTGGCCAGCAGCTTGTCGGTCTCCCCTTCGACCTGCACCCGCGAGTCGACCAGCACGATCAGGTAGTCGCAGATGCGTTCCAGGTCGGAGACCAGGTGGGAGGAGAGGATCACGCTGAACTCGTGCTCGACCGTGGCCTCCATCAGCGCCTGCAGGAACTCGCGGCGGGCCAGCGGGTCGAGCGCGGCGACCGGCTCGTCCAGGATCAGCAGCTCGGGTCGCTTGGCCATGCCCAGGGTGAGGGCGAGCTGGGCGCGCTGGCCGCCCGACAGCTTGCCCGCCCGCTGGGTGGGGACCAGGCCGAGCTCGGTGATCCGGTCCTGTGCCAGCCTGGCATCCCAGCGGGGGTTGAGCGCCGCTCCCAGCCGCAGGTGATCGGCGACGGTCAGTCCCGCGTAGACGGGGGTCTCCTGGGCGACGAATCCGACCTTGGCCAGCTGCGCCGGACCGTCAGCGGGGCGGCCGCCGAGCACTCTCACGCTCCCCGCCGTGGGCTCAAGCTGACCGCAGGCGAGCTTCAGCAGCGTCGTCTTGCCGGCCCCGTTGGGACCCACCAACCCGACGACGTGGCCCGCCGGAATGTCGATGGTGCACTCGCGCAGCGCCCAGCGCTTGCCGTACCTCTTGCCCAATGCCTGGGCCTCTAAGACAGAAGTCACGCTATGTCCTCCTGAGCGGTGGTCCGAAAGGTGGTCATGAAGAGGGCCTCGATGCTTTCGTCGTCGAGGCCGGCGCGGCGGGCCTTGGCCAGCCAGCGCCGCAGTTCCAGCCGCAGCGGGCCGTGCGCGGCCAGCGAGGTGTCGGTGAGTGTCGCCGTCACGAACGTCCCCACCCCTGGCCGGGCGGCGACCAGGCCCTCGTGCTCGAGTTCCCGGTAGGCCTTGAGGACGGTGTTGGCGTTGATCGCCAAATGCGCCACGACCTCCTTGACGGTCGGCAACTGGTCGCCCTCGTGCAGCAGGCCGAGCCGTAGCGCATGCCGTACCTGCTGGACCAGCTGCAGGTACGGAGAGACGCCGGACTTCGCATCCAGATGGAACTCGATCACTGCTATCTCCATTCATCTAGTGCACTAGCACTTTATATATCTACATGTATGGTGCAAATAAGGAAAGCGCCCGATGGGAAGCACGACCATGTCACCGTGGGAGGGGCGCCGAGATCGCCGACCTGGACCTGGCTCACCTGGAGATGACCGACCCTGAGCAGCTACGCCGGGCGAAGAAGGCCGAGCTGACCGGAATCCGCGTCGTCGGCGGTGGCCGGCCTGGCCGCCACCTCGGCGATGGACACCGCGAGGATCTTCCGGGGCGCCGCGACCCGCTCCTGGCTCAGGTGGCCGGGCTGACGGGTCGGCGATGGGTGGGCGATGGGTGGCGCGACCTTCACCGCCAGGCGGCCCGCCGGCCGCTCAGTCGCCGGACAGGGCCAGGCGCACTCCGAACCCGACCAGTGCGGTGCCGGTGATCCGGTCGATGATCCGATGGACTCGGGCCCCCATCAGCCAGGTGCGCGCCAGGTGGGTACCGAAGATCAGCAAGGTGAACCACGCCATCCCCTCGACGTTGTGCACCAGCGCCAGCAGCAGGCCCGTCAGCAGGTGCGGCGCGTCCGCCGGGATGAACTGCGGCAGCATGGCCACGTAGAACACGCCGATCTTGGGGTTGAGCAGGTTCGTCACCAACCCGCGCGCCCACGCCCCAGCCGGCCCTGTCACCGGCCCTGTCACCGACGCGGAGCCGATCTTCACCTCAGGGTCGGCGCCTTCCCTGTTCGCCGCCTCGGGGAGTGCGAGCTGGGGGAGCGCAGGCTGCGTGGACGCGCTCGCTGAGGATGTGGTCGCCGAGGATGCGGGCCGCCCGCGCATCGTGCGCCACACCATGGTGGCCCCGAACCAGATGAGATAGGCCGCTCCGGCCAGCCGCAGGACCGTGTACGCCGTCTGCGACGCGGTCAGGAGGGCCGAGACACCCACCGCGGCCCCCGCGCCCCACACCAACACGCCCGTGTTGACGCCCAGCGCGGTCGCGAACGCGTGCCGCCGTCCGCCCGTGATCGCCGATCTCAGGACCAGGGCGGTGTCCAGACCGGGAACGATCGTCATCAGGCCGGCGACGACGGCGAAGGAGGCAAGCGCGGAGAACATGGTCATATGGCGATTGTTGTGATGACTGTCGTGCGCCGTCCACCTGAGTGCTCGCCCCGGCCCTCCAGCCGAGCGGGCTGCTCACGCCGTACTCGCAGCCCACACCGCGCGGCACGGCAACGTCCCGCTTCAGACCGGCCAGCGAGCACACGCCGGATCGGGGCTCAACGTCCGGCCGACAGGCCGTCACCCTCAGCGCCGCGCTCACCCGCGTCACCTGTGCCACCGTGTTCCGGATCGCCCGGTACGGCCGAGGCGTCGGCCGATCCGGCAGCCGGGACGTCCGCCATGCCCCGAGGGCCGCGCAGCAGCGGATGCGCCCGCATCGCCACCTCCAGCTCACCCGGGAGATCGTCGCGATAACGGCCGAGCGTCGACAGATCGCTGTGCCCCAGTACGCGGCGAACCGCGTCCATGTCCGTGCCGTCCGCCAGCAGATGCGTCGCGGTCGTGTGCCGCAACCCGTGCGGCGTCACGCTTCGCCGCCGCCCCGGCTCCACCCGCCGCTGCACCCGGTCGATCACCCCCTGCACGTCGCCCCGGGCCAGCCGCCTGCCCCTCCACGACAACAACAGCGCCTTCTCCTGGCTCGCCACCCGCACCGCGAGGTAGGCGTCGAACACCTCGGCGACGTCACGCGGAAGCGGCACGTCCCGCGTCATGCCCCCCTTGCCGAAGATCCGCCAGTAGCGCACCCCGTCATTGGTGTAGAAATCCTCGACGTTCGCCCGCACCAGCTCTGACACCCTCGGCCCCACCGTGGCCAGCAACAGCACGATCAACGCGTCACGGGCATCGGTACGTTGATCCTTCCTGCGCGCGGGCTCCTCGGCGGGAGAGCGCGCCGCCCCGATCAACCCCTCGGCCTGCTCCTTGGTGAGCGCCCGCCGCTCGGCCCGCAACCCCCCACGCTCCCGCGCGGTCACCGACGAGGCCGCCATCGGGTTGAGCTGCACCCACCCCGCCACCGCCGCGTGCTTGAACAACGCCGACACCGAGCGGCGGAACCGCGCCTGCGACGCCGCGCTCTGCAACCCCGCCTCCGGCTCCCGCCGCCGCTCGTCCGGCTTGCGCGCGAACGCCAGCAGCACCGCGTCCACGTCCTCACCCGTGAGGTCGTCCAGCACCCGGCCCGCACCCGCCAGCCGTACGAACGTGGCGACGTCCCGCGCGTACACCTCGGCGGTCGCGGGGGACAGCGCCCCCGTCAGTGTCTTGGCCCGGACCAGCTCCACGTAGCGATCCACGGCCTCCTCCACGGTGAGGCGGTTCAACCGAGCCGGAAGCATGATCCACACCGTATCCGGCCCCACCGACATCCGCGCGGCCACCCGTACGACTACCCGATCGAGGGATGCGCCCGCCCGGCCCGGCCGAGAGGCTGGGAGACACGCCTCTCCGCGCCCGCCGTACGCCGGGAGGCGACACACACCGACACACACACGAACACACACGGACACGGCGGCGGTGAGAGCACGGGCGCAGCGGGGGAGCGGTGCCGATGGGAGCCGAGCAGCTCAAGGTCGTCAGCACCGGCATCCCGGCGCGCCTGGACCGGCTGCCCTGGTCGCGCTTCCACTGGCGGATCGTCGTCGGCCTGGGAACCGTATGGATCCTCGACGGGATCGAGGTGACCATCGTCGGCGCGATCGCCCCCCGCATGACGGAACGCGGCAGCGGAATCGACCTGACGGCCGCCGACATCGGCACCGCCGCCGCGGTCTACGTGGCCGGAGCCTGCGCCGGCGCCCTGATCTTCGGGCAGCTCACCGACCGCCACGGCCGCAAGAAACTGTTCATGATCACGCTCGCGTTGTACGTCGTCGCGACCGTGGCCACCGCCTTCTCCTTCGCCCCCTGGTATCTGTACCTGTTCAGGTTCCTCACCGGAATGGGCATCGGAGGGGAGTACGCCGCGATCAACTCGGCCATCGACGAGCTCATCCCGGCACGCAACCGCGGCCAGGTCGACCTCACCATCAACGGCAGCTTCTGGGCCGGATCGGCCCTCGGCAGCGCCGCCGCGCTGGTTCTGCTGTCCGACCTGTTACCCACGGACATCGGATGGCGGCTCGCCTTCGGCCTCGGCGGCCTTCTCGGCATCGGCATCATGATCGTACGCAGGCACGTGCCCGAAAGCCCCCGCTGGCTGTTCATCCATGGCCGCGAGAAGGAAGCGGAACGCATCGTCGGCACGATCGAGACCGAGGTACGCGCCGAGACCGGCCGCGAGCTGACACCACCCCACGGGGCCATCACCGTACGGCAGCGCCGGGCGATCCCCTTCCGGGAGATCGCCGAAGTCGCGATCAAGCGCTACCCCCGCCGGACGATCCTCGGACTGGCCCTGTTCATCGGACAGGCGTTCCTCTACAACGCCGTCACGTTCGACCTCGGCACCATGCTGCACACCTTCTTCGGCGTGGCCTCAGGGGCCGTGCCGTACTTCATGGTGGTCTTCGCGTTCGGCAACTTCCTCGGCCCGCTCCTGCTCGGCCGGCTCTTCGACACGGTCGGCCGCGTACCGATGATCTCGGGGACCTACCTGGGGTCGGCCGCGCTCGCCGTCGTCCTCGCCCTCCTCCTGATGAACGGCGGCCTGACCGCGGTGTCGTTCGTCGCGCTGGTCGCGCTCACGTTCTTCGTGGCCTCGGCGGGCGCGAGCTCGGCCTACCTCACCGTCAGCGAGATCTTCCCGATGGAGACCAGGGCACTGGCGATCGCCCTGTTCTACGCCGTCGGGACCGGAATCGGCGGCATCACCGGACCGCTGGTGTTCGGCGAGTTCATCGCCACCGGAAGCATGACCCTCGTCGCCGTCGGCTTCCTCATCGGAGCCGCCGCCATGGCCCTCGGCGGGATCGCCGAACTGGCCTTCGGCGTACGCGCGGAGCAGCAGTCACTCGAACACATCGCCAAGCCGCTGACCGCGGAGTGACCGGTGATGCCGGCCAGTGCCGTCCGCGTCAACCGCTGGTTCTCCACGAGCACGTCGTACGCGCGGATCCCGGCGGCCTCGGCCTGAGGACCGCCGGATCCTGTCCGGCGGTCCCCAGACCCTTCGTCAGGCGGCCACCTGGACGGCCGGCTCCAGGCGCCGGGTCATCCGCCGCTCGAACCAGACCGTGGTGAACGGCGGCACCGCGCATGCCAGCCCCAGCACGACGGTGCCGAAGCTCCATCGGCCCGCCCTCGCGGCGGCCAGCACGGCGAGCCCGTAGAGCACGAAGATCGCCCCGTGGATCGGACCGAAGATCCGCACGCCGATCTCGTCGCCGACGACGACGTACTTGAAGAACATGCCGATGAGCAGCCCTGCCCAGGAGTACGCCTCGGCGATCGCGACGGCACGGAAGAGGCGGAACGCGGAGGGCATGAGGGCATCACCTTTCGAACGGCGGGAGAGGGGGTGCCCCGAGCCTAAGGGCACGATGGACCGGTCCGGCCGCCGGGTCGCGCCGTCCCCGCCCGAGTCACGACGCGCGTACCGGTCGCAGCGGCACGCTATCGGGGGGTCGACACACAGAACTCGTTGCCATCGGGATCGGCGAGCACCACATGATCCTCTTCCGGGCGTCGCCCGACGTCGATGTGCCGCGCACCGAGTTCGAGCGACCTCGCCACCGTCCGCTGCTGGTCCTCAAGGGACGTGCTCGTCAGATCGAAGTGCATCTGGTTCGGGCCGGTCTTCTTCTCCTCCGCGATCAGGACAGGCCGGCCGGTCACACCCGGCCGTCCACACTGCGCCGGGCGAACCAGGAGGACGAGGTCAGCAGGCCCCGAGCGGCGCCAGAAGAGATGCCACCGAAGGTACCGCGGGACGGTGGCAATGGTGATCGGAGACGCCACACCGCCGCCACACCGGCGCGACACCCAGGGTCCCTAGATTCGAGACCAGCAAGTCTCCGACCGAAATGGAGTGATCATCATGCCGGCCCAGACGATCGAACTTCCGCAGTTCTCGCTGCCCACCGACGCCGAGCCCTCAGTGGTGACGGACGCTCCGCACGAGCGCGCCTGGGTCCCGCCGTACTCGTCCCCGCGCGGCTGACGGTACGCCGGACACCGATCGGACCGGCGGCGGCCGCACCGCCGCCGGTCCTCCCGTGAACACGACCGGTGAACGCACCGGTGATTCCCGCCGTAAATCGAGGTGACCCTTGGTGAACTCGCTGCCCGACATCGACCTGGAGCTCGGCTCCGACCCCCAGTTCAGCGTGGCGGAGGCGATCGAGGAACGGAATCTGGCCCGCTACCGGCTGGGGCTGCGCGTCCTGGCGCGGCGCCACCCCCACGCCGCGGAGCGGCTGGGCCGCCTGCACGCGGCCGGGGACGCCGAGTTGCGGCCGTTGATGTACGACCCGGTGCTGCGCAACGCGTTCGAGAACGACATGACCTTCCTGGAGCGCCAGGCGGGCGAGCCGAGCGCGTTCACGGCGTTCCTGGAGCTCGGCGTGGCCGACGTGCTCGACGGTGTGGGGCCGTGCGAGCGGTTGACCCGCCCCCGGGTGCGGCCGTGGCCGGAGCGGGGCCCGTCGTGGGTGTGGACCGAGCTCGCCCCGGTCACCGGCGCGGACGAGAAGATGGCGGGCCGCCTGGAGGAGCTACTGGCCGGGACGCTGCTGCGCGAGTCCTCCGGGCACCGGGTGACGCCGGACGCGGACATGATCGCCGGGGTGGCGCGTGGCGGGGAACTGCTGGCCCAACTGCTGCCGCACGCGGGAGCGGGGGTCCTGCGGCACATCAGCCTGGCCGGCTTCCTACGGGACGAAGGAGTGGAGGGGGTCCTCAACTCCCTCGCGGGCGGCGATCCGATCCCATCGGCGTTCTTCATGGCCCCCGAGCGGACGGAGGATCCGTGGGTGGCGGCCGAGACACTCTTCCACGAGGGGCTGCACCTGAAGCTGTTCGACGTATTGCGCACCGGCTCGCTGGCGCGCGACCCGGACGTCCTCGTGCCGATCCCGTGGCGGGTCCAGCCGTGGTCGCTGACCCGGGTGCTGTTCGCGTTGCACGTCTACGCCCATCTCCTGCTGTTCCGGGCGGCGGCCGCGCAGGCCGGGCCCGAACTGCGCGGCCGGTACGGGGCACCGCCCAGCACCGAGTTCGTGGACCGGCCCACTCCGGGGAGCCAGGCGGCCGAGAAGGGCGAGTTCACCACGAGCGCCGAACGCGCCGCCTATCTGGGTCAGCAGGCGTACAGCGTCCACGGGCACCTGCTCACCGCGGAGGGCAGACGGTTCATCCGCTGGCTGCTGGGCGCGCTCGAACCGATCGCGCCGGGCATCCTGCCCGAGCAGCGGCCCACCGACGCCGATGAGGGCCCCCAGGAAAAGGCGGAGCTGGATCCGCGTGGATACCGGCGGGCCGTCCCGGTGGAGGCGTGCCCGCTACCCGAGCAGCGCCAGCTCCTCGCGGTCTCCCCGGAGCCGCCGCGTTTCCGGTGGCTGAACGGCCACGCCTGGCTGATCTACGCGCTGTGCGACGGCGGGGACCTGTCCACGCTCCGGGAGGGGTACGCGCGGGCGGCCGGGCCGAGGTCGGCCGCCGGGCTGGAACGCGGGGTGGAGGAGCTGCTGACAGCCGGGCTCATCGTGCCCGCGTCGGCCTGAGGCCGAGCCCGACGAAAATCTCCGCGGCCGCGTCGTGGTGACGGCGGGCGGCCGCTTCCTCACCCATCTCGGCGTACGCGTCACCGAGATCGCGGTGGGTCTCGGCCAGGCCGCGCCGGTCGCCGATCTCGGCGCGGATGCGCAGCGCCCGCTCGAAGTGCTCCAGCGCCCGCGCCCGCCGTCCGAGCCGGTGGTACAGGTCGGCGAGGTCGTTGCTCGCCTCGGCCTCGCCGCGGCGGTCGCCGTTGTCGCGGTGGATCGCCAGGCCCTGGAGCAGGTGCCCGAGCGCCTCGTCGGCGCGGCCGAGTTTCACCAGCACAAGGCCGATGTTGTTGATCGCGCGGCCCTGGCCCTTGCGGCTGCCCAGCGTCCGGTAGAGGTCCAGGGCCTGGCGGTAGAGGTCCAGGGCCTCGGCGTGGCGGCCCTGTTCCTCGCGGGCGACGCCCAGATTGTTGAGCACTCTGGCGGTCTCCACGATGTCGCCGGTGCGGCGGTGGATGTCCAGGGCGCGTTCGTAGCGGGCGACGGCCTCCTCGAGGCGGCCGAGGTTGCGGGCGAGCAGGCCGAGCACGGTGAGCGTCCCGGCCAGGGCGCCGTCATCGCCCGCGTCCTCGTCGATGCGCAGCGCTTGCCCGAGGTGGACCAGGGCCTCGTCGTAGTGGCCGAGCATGGCCCGGACGGTGCCGATGCCGCGTAGCGCGGCGCTCACCCCGCGCCGGTCGCCGAGGCGGCGGCAGGTCTCCAAGGCGTGCCGGTGCGCGGCGAGCGCGTCGGGGTAGCGGCCGAGATGGCGCAGCACGGTGGCGAGGTGGTCGTTCGCGGCGGCTGCCTGAGCGAGCCGTTCAGCCCGGGTCGCGGCCGCGACGGCGAGGGTGTGCATTTCGACGGCGTCATGCAGACGCTGGCGCAGCTCCAGGTGGCGGGCCAGCGCGGCGGGCAGCCGCCAGGCGGCGTCCAGGCCGTGCGCGGCGGCGTACCGTACGGCGGCCAGGAGGCTCTCGTGCTCGGCGTGCAGCGGGGCCGGGTCGGCCGGGGCGGCGGCGAGGGAGATGTACCAGCCCATCAGGCGGGCGACGGTCGCCGCGCGTACGGCGGGGGAGTCCTCCTTCTCGGCGCGGTGGCGGGCGTAGTCATGCAGCAGGTCGTGGAACCGGTACCGTTCCTCGCCCGGCGCGTCACGGCGGGACTCGATCAGGCTGGCGGTCCGCAGCGCGTCCAGGTGGGCGCGGGCGCGGGCGGGGGTAGAGGCGAGCATCGCGGCGAGCGCGGGCGGGGTGAACTCCCCGCCGGGGACCAGCCCGAGACGGCGGAAGGCAACCCGGTCGGCGCGGGCCAGCGTCCGGTACGAGAGGTCGAACGCGGCGCCGACGGCGTCGTGAGGGTCGCCGGGCAGGCGCAGGCCGCGCAGCCTGCCGCGTTCGGTCAGGTCGGCGACGAAGCGGGCGACCGTGCGGCCGGGGTTGTCGGCCAGGTGGGCGGCGGCGATGCGCAGGGCCAGCGGCAGGCGACCGCACTGGCGGGCGAGTTCCGCCACGGCCGCCGGGTCGGGCGGCCGCGCGGGGGCGATGGCGGTGGTGAGCAGGGCGACCGCCTCGGGTTCGGACAGCGCGGCCAGTTCGATGACGCGCACGCGGTGGCGCAGGGCCAGCCCGGTGAGCCGGTTGCGGCTGGTCACCAGCACCAGGCAGCCGGGCTCGCCCGGCAGCAGCTGCCGGACCTGGCTGGGGTCGGCCGCGTTGTCCAGGACGATGAGGACCCGTTTGCCCGACAGCAGCGTCCGGAAGGCGGCGCCGAGGTCGTCCTCGTCGGCGGGAACCCGCTCGGGTGGCAGGCCGAGGGCGCGCACGAGCCGGTCCAGGGCGTCCCTCGGCGTGACCGCCTGCCGGGGGCGGTGGCCGCGCAGGTCGATGAAGAGCTGCCCGTCGGGGAAGTGGGCGGCGGCGCGGTGCGCCCAGTGGACGGCGAGCGCGGACTTGCCCACACCCGGCATCCCGCTGATCACCGTCACGTCGGCGGTGGCGGCCGACCGCAGCTCGCGCAGTTCTGCGGCGCGGCCGGTGAAGCGGTCGAGGTCGGGCGGAAGCCAGCGCGGAACGGGCGATCCGGGGGCTTCGACGGGGTCGTCCTGCGGGTGCGCGGCCGACGCGCCAGGGTCTTCCATCCCCGGGCTTTCCGTCTCCGGGGCGCCCGGTGCTTGCGGATCCGGCCCTTGCGGATCCGGTGCTTGCGGCAACGGTCCCTGTGCGGCATGGTCCGCCGGTTGGGGGATCCCGCCGCGCAGGACCCACGCGTGCAGGTTCCGCAGTTCCTCGCAGGGTTCCAGACCCAGCTCCTCGGCGAGCACCCGGCGCGCGGTGCCGTACGCGGCCAGCGCCTCGCCGGTGCGCCCGGATCGGGCGAGCGCGCGGACGAGCCGGGCCCACAGAGACTCGTTCAGGGGATGGTTGGCCAGCGTCCGGCGCAGTTCGGGGACACTCACGGTGTGCTGGTCCAGCATGGCGAGCACGTCGGCGTACTCCTCGACGGCCGCCAGGCGTAGCGCGCCGATCCGGTCGCGTTCGGCGGTGACCAGCGGCGACGCGGGGACGTCGGCGAGCGGGGTCGACCGCCACAGGGCCAGGGCGCGCCTGTAGAGCTCGGCCGCGTCCCCGGGCCGGCCGTCGCGCGTCAGCTCCCGCGCCCGGCTCGCCCTCCGCTGGAAGGTGTGCAGGTCGAGGGTGGCGCCCTCCATGGGCAACCGGTAACCGCCCGGCTCGCGTACGATCCGGTCGACTCCCGCTCGCCGCAACCGGGAGACCAGGGAGTACAGGGTGCTGTCGGCGCTCCTGGGCGGGGTGGACCCCCACAGCTCGTCGACCAGCCGCGCCGCCGGGACGGCGTGGTCGCCGCACAGCAGGAGGAGTGCGAGCAGGGCGCGCTGCTTGGGCGCCGTGAGCGGCATGGGGATGCCCTCTCGTGAGATCTCCAGAGTCCCGAGGATCCTGAAGTGCACGCCGCCCCTTCCCCACGGGCGCAAGCTCCGCGCAAGCCCCGCCCCGCAGTATAGAACGCGAAAAGATCACGCCCCGGGGCGGCCTGTGGCGCCCGGCGCACGCAGGAGGTACCGCTTGCTCGCCACGTCTCCGGAACTCCGGCTCGGCCTGCTCGGTCCGTTGCGGCTGACCCTCGACGGCAACGTGACCCCGGTGCCGGCGCCCAAGCATCGGGCCGTGCTGGCCATCCTCGCCATCAACATGGGGCGGCCGATCCCGGCCGAACGGATCATCGAGGAGCTGTGGCAGGGCGCCCAGCCCGCGTTCGCCCGCAAGACATTGCAGGGATACGTGTGGCGGATCCGCCACCTGGTCGGCGGACACCTGGTGACGCGGGGCAGCGGGTACGAGCTGCGGGCGGTGCCGGGGGAGACCGACGCCACGTGTTTCGAGGGGCTGGTCGCGGAGGGGCGGCGGGCGTCTCGGATGGGCGAGCACGCGCGGGCGCGGGGCCGGCTGGCATCGGCGCTGCGGCTGTGGCGGGGGCCCGCGCTCGCCGACGTGCCCGCCAGCCCCATGATCCTCGCGCACGCGGGGCGGCTGGAGGAGACGCGGCTGCTCGCGCTCGAGGCCGAGGCGGAGGCCGACCTCGCGCTCGGACGGCAGGCCGAGGTGGTGCCCCGCCTGCGGGAGCTGATCATCGCCCACCCGCTGCGCGAGTCCCTGCACGCGTTGCTCATGCTCTCGCTGTACCGGTGCAGCCGTCAGAGCGAGGCCCTGGCCGTATACAGCTCGTTGCGCGAGACACTGATCCGCGAGCAGGGGTTGCAGCCGGGCCGGGCGGTCAGTGAGCTGCACCGCAGGATCCTGCAGGCCGACCCGGAGCTCGACCGCTGACGGGATCTCAGCGAGCCCCGCGGCAGCGCCGGGGGAGGGGCCTCACGGCTCGGTCTGTGTGAGCAGGAAGACAGGAAAATAAGTGTTGGACGGCCCACATACGTGCCCGAGTCAACGCTCACGGCTTCAGGAGTGGGCGGGTTCGATGACTCCGAACCACCGCTGCAAGGCTGCCCGGAGTGTTTCGATCTCCATGGCATCGGGCCGGGGCGATGCGGATGCCCAGGCCACATAGCAGTCCGGTCGAAGGAGCAGGGCGGTGGGCGCGGGGGTCTGGGAGCGCGCCGTGACGATATCGACCTGGTCGTGCCGCAGGGCAAGGGTCTCCGCCAGTGATGCCTCTTCGGTCAGGTCGAGCAGCAGAGGGCGTGCGGATCTGGCCAGCTCGGCGAGGCGGACCGGACCGGTCGGGGTGTGCAGTTCCATGTCCGGGGCGAACCGGCCGGTCAGCGGGTGCGTCTCGCGTCCGCCCATGTCGTAGCGGACGTCGGCGCCCGCGGTGAGTTCGGCCAGGCGCTGCACGGTGTCCGGGTCGCGGAGCAGTTCGGTGAACACCTCGCGAAGTCCTGTGACATCGCTGCCGGGGGCGATCAGGGCCGCCTGCGCCTGCGCGTTCAGCACCATGCGCTGGGCGGCCGATCGCCGCTCTGTCTCGTAAGTGTTCAGCAGCCCGGACGGGGCGCTTCCACGGATCTCGGCGGCGAGTTTCCAGCCGAGGTTGACCGCGTCCTGCAGGCCGAGGTTGAGCCCTGGACCGCCCCCCGTGGCGGCGTACACGTGGGCGGCGTCACCGATCAGGAACACCCGGCCGTCGGCGAACCGTTCGGCGACCCGGGTGTTACCGCCGGTCAGTCGGCGCAGCGCGTGCGGTCCTTGGCCGTCGGGCGGACCAAGCGGCACGTCGACGCCGAGCACGTGGCGGACGCTCGCCCGCAACTCCTCCAGGCTCATCGGAGCGTCAGTCGCGGGTTGGTCCCACTCAGTGGTGCTGACCAGCGGCGGGTGGCCAGGCATCGGCGCGTAGGAGAACCCTCCGCGCTCGGTGCGATGGGGCATGAACGGCATGACGGCGCCGTAGCCGGGCACGTTCAGTGCACCGGTCGCAGGATCGACCCAGTCCGCCGGGACCGTCGCATGCGCTGAGCGCACCGTCATCCGGTCGTAGGTGATGCCGGGGAATCCGATGCCGGAGAGCTTGCGCGTGGTGCTGTGGGCTCCATCCGCGCCGACAAGATGGCGGGCCCGCAGGTGGTACGCCCCACCCGGACTCGCGACGTCGACGGTGACCGCGTCATCGTCCTGCGACAGGCCAACGACCTCATGTCCCCGCCGGATCTCCACGCCCAGTTCGATGGCGCGCTCCTGCAGAACCTGCACGATGCGTCGCTGCGGCACCGGCAGGGCATAGATGGGGCTGTCCTCCAGAAGGCTCAGGTCCAGGCCCATCGCGCCGAACATGAAGTACGCGGAGTTCGGCTGCGGCGGTTCTGGGCTACCACTGAGACGTTCGCACAGCCCCCGGCGGTCGAGCATTTTCACGACCTGGCCGAGCAATCCGTTCGCCTTCGGTTCCTCGCTCGGCTCCGGCAGCCGCTCCAGCACGACCGGCCGGGCCCCTGCCAGGCTCAGCTCGCAGGCCAGCATCAGCCCGTTTGGACCGCCGCCGGCGATGACGACATCTGTGATCATGTGGACTCCCTTGTTTGCCGCAAAAGGGGCAGGACGGATGAAGCGCCGAAGCGCCCGGCCGGTCTGCGGGTGGTGGCCGGTGTGGCTCGCCGCAAGGTGCGGTCTTTGCGACGTGGTCAGCCGCGGTAGTACTCGGCGAGGGCAGCGAAGGCGGCCGTGCGCCAGGCTAAGCAGGAAATTGCGTACGCGCAAGTTTGCGTACACGCATTCAAACTGGGAGGCTGAGACGGTGACAACGAGACGGACCGGGTTGCGCGAACAGAAGAAGCAGGCCACCCGAGAGGCCTTGCGCGCGGCGGCCCTGCGGCTTGCTCTTGAGCGCGGACCGGACAACGTGCGCGTTGATGACATCGCCGAGGCCGCCGGCGTCTCACCGAGGACGTACAACAACTACTTCTCCAGCCGCGAACAGGCGATCGTCGCCGCCGTCGCCGGCGAACGGGAAGCGCGAGTCGCGGCGGCGGTGGCCGACCGGCCCGACGGCGTCGGCCTCGCCAATGCCGTCATCGAGGCGATCGTGGATCAGTACACCGCCCCGGACGCATCCGGCCGGGACGCGCTGTTGCTGATCACCACCCGTCCCGCGTTGCGCGACGCATTCATAGAAACCGCCACCGCGATCGAACATCCCCTCACCGACGCCATCGCCGAACGTCTCGGCGATGGCGACCCGCACACCGCACGGGTGCTCGCGGCGAGCGTGGCCGCCGCGGTTCGCGTGGCGCTCGAGCAGTGGCTGCGAACGACTGCCTCGTCCTCCACAACCAGCGGGCTCGTCGTGCCGTCCGGCTCGCTACCGGACCTCCTTCGCACCACGCTCGCCCCCCTCACACCCGCACTCGACGCCGCCGAGCAACGAGCACTCCGGCACCGGCATCAGTGAACTCCCCGCCTCAAGGAAACGGCGCCCTACCGGGCGAGCTCCTGCGCGGACGCCTCTCTTCCAGTGCCGGGCTGACGGCGATTTGTCCCGTCTCACGCAAAATGGTCCCGTCTCACTAAAGTGGCCCCGAAGCCGGGTCTATGAAGTGCGGGTTTCTTGACATCGCCCCGCCCGCCGACGCGGCCGTCTCAGCAAAGTGGTCCCAGCAGAACCAAAGGCAACGGCTTGCCGAGGTTCGCTTGCCTTCGCCGATCTTGGCCAGGGCCGTATGGAAACGGCTGGCGAGGTCGAGTGCCTGCTGCACTGACCTGCTGTTATCTAGGGTTGTCGGAGCCTTCCAGCAGGTCAGAGGATGATGATCTCTTCATTCACGTAGGCCAAGTTGACCGAACTCAGATCCGCATGGGTCAGAATGCGCGGATGACGATCTCCGTTGACGACTCCACTCCGGTCCGGATTGTGACGGCCGTTCTTCGCGACGGCGATCGGGTGTTGCTGTGTCATCGAAGCGCCGGACGCCGTTGGTATCCCGATGTGTGGGACCTGCCGGGCGGTCATGTTGAGGAGGGGGAGGATCCGAAAGAGAGCCTTGTCCGCGAGCTTCGGGAGGAGTTGGGAATCACGGCATCGGAGCCGTCCAGCCCGCCGATGCATGAGATCCGGACCGCGACGTTCGACATGCAGATCTGGTTGATCGACAGGTGGACCGGAACACCCGTCAACGCCGCGCCGGACGAGCACGACGCTGTGGCGTGGTTCGAGACGTCCGACCTTGACAGCCTGCGTCTCGCCCACGAGTCGTATCTCTCGATGCTCACCGCCGTGCTCGTCACGTGACGTCGCTCCGGAAGCCAGGGGTGCGCGCTCATCGGCAGATCCGGACACCACCGGGGCTCGTCGCCGCTGAGCTTGCGGATGTCGATGGCCGCTGTGTACTCGGTGGCCGTCCATGGCCGGCGACGATGACGGTGGCGCACGTGGTCCTGGCTCTCCTGACGGTGCTCATCCTGGCGGGCGGCTGGCACCTCGGCGCGGACCTGTGGCAGATCTTCGCCGTGGCGGCCGCTGCCGTCCTGCTCCATGTGGGAGCGGTGGTGGCCCATCGACGGCCGTGGGCGGGGTACGCGATCGGCGCGCTGGCAATGCTCATCCAGGTGATGACGCCCTTCCTGGGTTGGTCACCGAGCATGCTGCCCTCGGCTGTGTGCTTCCCCCTCACGTTGTGGCGGCTGACCACCCGGGTCTCGGTCAGGTCCTCGGTGGTGGCGTTGGCCGTCGCCGCGCTCGGGATCGTCCTCACCGAGCTGGTGGCGTGGGCCCGGCAGCCCCCTGACGTCCCTGGGTGGGCCCGCCTGGTCGAGGGCGGGTCGCTGATGCTCGTGGTCGGCGGTATGTGGCTTGCGGCCCTGCTGATACGCCGCAGGCACGAGGCCGGCCGACGAGCCGAGAGCGAACGACTGGCCGCGGCGGTCGCGGACGAACGGGCCAGCATCCGCCGCGACCTGCACGACGTGATCGCCCACACGGTCACAGTCATGGTCGCGCGGATCGAGGCCGCGGCGGTGACGACGGCGGATCCGGCGACCCGCCGTGAACTCGGCGCCATCGCCGAGGCCGGCCGGGACGCCCATCAAGGTCTGCGAGCGATGCTGGCCACCTTGGGCCCCGCCACCGTGGCGCCGCGCGCCGGTTCCCGGCGCAAAGAGGTCCCGATCTCGCTCGATGCCCTCCCTGACCTCGTGGCCTCGGCGGCGAGCCCGCTCCATGTGGTGACATTCGCGGAGGTGGGTGAGCGACGGCCACTGAGCCTGAGTGCCGAGGTCGCGGCGGTCCGTACCGTGCAGGAGGGCATCACCAACGCGCTGCGCCACCTCCAACCACCGGTCGAGGTGACCGTTCGCCTGCGCTGGACCCCGGCTGAGCTGGTGGTGGAGGTTCGTGACGACGGCGGCAGGGCACTTCGCGACGCCGGCAGCCAAGGGACCGGCTTGATAGGGATCGAGGAACGTGTGCGTACCGCAGGCGGCACCCTGTCGATCGACGACGGGGACGACGGGTGGGTGCTGCAGACGCGGCTCCCCACGAAGGAGGGGGCGTGACCGGGATCCGTGTCATGCTCGTCGACGATCAGGAGCTGTTGCGGGTCTCGCTCCGTACGGTGCTGTCGGCAGACGAGCGCATCGAGGTCACCCACGACGTCGCGAACGGCGGCGACGCGATCGAGGTCGTCCGACGACATCGCCTGGACGTGGTACTGATGGACATCCGCATGCCACGCATGGACGGGGTCGCCGCCACGGCGGAGATCGTCAGGATCGCACCGGCGACCCGGGTGCTCATGCTGACGACCTTCGATGATGACGAACTGGTCGTGGCCGCCATCCGGGCCGGCGCGAGCGGCTACCTGACCAAGGACGTCCGGCCCGCCGCCCTGGCCCAGGCCGTGTGTGACGTCGCCTCCGGGACGTCGGCGCTCGCGCCGGGGGTTGCCGCGACGATCCTCGATCTCGTACGGCAGGTGCCGATGCGGCGGACGACAGCCCTGGACGGCCTCACCCCGCGCGAGGTCGAGATCTTCGGACTGCTCGCCCGCGGCAGGTCCAACAGCGAGATCTGCGCGGAACTGGTGCTGAGCGAGAACACGGTGAAGTCGCACGTCCGGGCTGTCCTGCAGAAACTGAACCTGCGCGACCGCGTGCACGCGGTGATCCACGCGTACGAGAACGGGCTCGTCGGTCGCAGCGATCTGCCTGACTGAGGATTCCATCCTGCCGGGTGGTCCCGGCTCACCCCTTCGGGTGATGTCGGCCGGTGACGCCCAGCCTAGGTTCGACGTCGTGCGTTTCCTACGTCTCCGCTTTCCTCGTGCGACCTCCCTCCTCGTCCTCGGCGGTGTGCTCGTCGCCCTGCTGCTCGGCTGGACAGCACCGGCCCATGCCACCGGCGAACGGCTGGTCGACGATTACCGCTCCGTCTACGGCACGCCGGGTGTCGCGGCGGCCGTGATCGACGGGTCGTCGGTCGAGACGATCGTCCGCGGTCGGGACGGGGACGGCAACGCGGTGACGGCTCGGACACGGTTCCGGATCGCGTCGATGAGCAAGTCGATGACGGCGGCGGCGATCATGCTGCTGGTCGACCGTGACCACATCTCCCTGGACGACCCGGTCGTCAAGGTCCTGCCCGACTTCAGGATGGCCGATCCCCGCTTCACCGGGATCACCGTGCGCCAGATCCTCAGCCACACCTCGGGGCTGTCGAACAGCACGAACAACGAGTACGTGTTCCCGCCTCCGCGCAGCGCGCAGGAAATTGTGGCCAGGCTGGCCGACAAGACCCTGGCCGCCGATCCGGGCACCCGCTCGGAGTACCACAACACCAACTACTCGATCGCGGCGAGGATCGTCGAGGTGGTGTCGGGGAAGTCCTTCGACGCCTTCCTCCACACCGAACTGTTCACGCCGCTGGGCATGACCGGCACCAGCTCGACGCTGGGGTGTTCCGATCGCGCCGAGGGCCTGCCGTCCGGGTACGAGGTCGTTCTCGGGGTCGCCGTCGCGGCACCGGAGATGCCGGGGATCTGCGTCGGCAACGGCGGGGTGATCTCGACTCTGGACGACATGGTGCGGTGGCTGAGGTTCAACCAGGGAAGCCTCGGTGCGGACCTGCTGAGTGCCGGCTCCCTGGCCGAGTTGCACACCGTCCAGCCGAAGGCCGGCGACTACGCCCTCGGCTGGCAGGCCCGCCCCGTCGCAGCAGATGCCCCGCCGTCGGTGATCGGCCACGGCGGAACACTGGCGACGTGGACCGGGGACATGGTCTTCTCACCCAAGACCGGCGTGGCCGCCCTCGTCCTCACCAACAGCGGCGGCGATCCCAGCCTGCTCTCGACCAACCTTCTCGCCGAACGGATCGGGGCACCGGCAACGCCGATGAGCAACCCGCTCACCGTCGTGAACGCGGTCCTGCTCGGGCTCACGGTGGGGATGGCCGCACTGCTGGTCACCGCGGTCGTCCGAGCGCGCCGCTGGGCCTCGCGACGCCGCGCGGCGCGCCGGCCGAGGCTGGTTCTGCGGCTCGTGCCCCTTGCCCTGGTGACGGTGCTGGGCGCGGTGCTGCCGACGCTGATCTGGGGGGCGTTCAGCTTCCAGTACTGGATCATCACCGCCTGGCTGCTGCCGCTGCTGGCGCTCTTCTGCCTCACCTGCTGCGTGCTCGGGGCGGTCGCACTCGGCCGTCGCCTCTGGTGCTTCCGCCGCGCCGGTCAGGCGACCTTCGCACCGGTACGGCCGGCCACGACGGACAGCTGACCTGGGCGGGAACCTGGCCGGAGCCGCCAAGGGCTGAGGACCGTCTCCACGTTTTCAGGGGATTGACAGGCCGTGATCGACCCAAACCTCCGCGGCCTGTGCGAGCTCAAGCCTGATGTTTTGGCAATAGGCGTGTCTCCACATCATGCACTCCGGTCGGCGAGACTACTGCCAGCCCTCGGTCTGGCCCGCGAAGATGGTCTCGATCCAAATTGAACCCAGCTGCCGAGGGAACACGATGAAGATCGGGAATAGGGCTGCGGTGACAGTCCTGATCGCGCTGCTGCTCGGTGGATGCGGTGCCGAGCGAGGGCCGGGCCCATCCCCGGCTGCGTTACCTTCCGTGTCGCCTTCAGTGTCGCCTTCAGTGTCACAGTCGTCCCTGGAGCCGGTGCCGGCACCGACTTCGCCGCTCACGGGTAAGGGCAAGGGCAGCCACAATCCCGACGACGTCAACGGTGACGGCTTCGCGGACCTCGTCTTCACGGCCCCTCGCGGCGACGCGGGGACCTATCTCGCGATCGTGTACGGCTCGGCAGACGGGCTCAACTCCGCTACTCGCACGGTTACGACCGGTACGGGATTCGACTTCGACCTGAGAACGAGTACCGGTGACCTGGACGGCGACGGCTTCGCCGACGTGGTGGTTTTCGGCCTGGACGCGAGCGCGAACGCGCCTAGCCGGCCGTACCTCTTATGGGGCGGCCCGAAAGGGGTGGACCCTGCGGCGCGGCCGACCTCCGTCCAGGTGCCGGTCACGCTGAACCTCTTCTCGCGCCCGGCGGTGCCGGGGGACTTCAACGGCGATGGCGTCGCGGACCTGGCGATGCCGGTGCCGAGCCCGGATCAGTCCGGCGACGACCTGGCTGTGTTGTACGGGCCCTTCACCCGAGATGGTGCCCCACGCCGTCACACCATCCAGTCCTCACCGACCGGCGGTGAGTTCGGACGGCTGATCGCCAGCAGAATGAACGGGCGCCACGCCACCGACCTGCTCGTGTACGCACTCGATGACGGCGAGCAGGCGCCGTCGTGGCTGCTTGAAGGCGGACCCGGCGGGCTGTCTACCCGGGCCCGCAGGCTGAACGCGGGTAACTCCTCCGCGTTCGGAGACTTCGACGGCGACGGCCGAGGTGACGTCGTGGTCGCCGATAGCGGCAGCCGTAATGACGAGCCCGGCTACGAGACCGAACCACCAGGGGTCGACCAGGTGATGACGGTCTACTTCGGCGCGGCCGGGCGCAGTCCACAGGTGCTCGGGGACATCGGCCCAGCCCGTGGGATGGTGGCGGGAGACTACGACGGTGACGGGCACGATGATCTCGCGCTCGGCCGCGGAGCCTCGGGCGTCGAGATTCTCCGCGGCGCGCAGAAGGGGCTGCGACGTGGCGGGCACGTGATCCGCCGATCCGGACCGGCCATCGGGCCAGACGGCCACAACCTGAGCGACGAGCAGCGCGCGGCGCGCCCCTGGGGGGCGGCGGACTACGACAACGACGGAAGGGACGAGTTGCTGCTAGCCTTCGCGTCTTACTGGATGTCGCCCCCCGTGTCGCTGTGGTGGGCAACAGATGGCCGACAGGACGAGAGCAGCTTCGCCAGTGGCGCCTGGTAGGCGGCCGGAACCGGGTTATCTCATTGGTTTTGCCTGTGAGTGCCGAATACTCGGCCGATGCAATTGACCTATGGCTACGACATGCGCTCATATGGTCACTTAAAGTGGTCATGTGAGTGTGGACGTCATCCTGCCCTGCCTGGACGAAGCCGAAGCGCTGCCCTGGGTGCTCGACCGCCTCCCACAAGGCTTCCGAGCGATCGTGGTGGACAACGGCTCGGCCGACGGATCGGCGGAGATCGCCTCGTCGCTCGGCGCCGTGGTGGTGGCCGAGCCCCGGCGCGGCTTCGGTGCGGCCTGCGCGCACGGCTTGCGCACGGCGACCACAGACGTGGTCTGCTTCTGCGACTGCGACGCCACCCTGGACCCACGGCAGCTTCCCCTGGTCGCCGGGCCGGTCCTGCACGGCGACGCCGACTTGGTGCTCGGACGCCGCCGGCCTGTCGCCCGGGGCGTCTGGCCCTTTCCCGCGCGGCTGGCCAACCGTGTACTCGCCCGGCGCGCACGACGTCGCACCGGGATCCGCGTACGCGACCTCGGGCCGATGCGGGCGGCCCGGCGTGCGGATCTCCTCGCCCTGGACCTGACCGACCAGCGGTGCGGGTACGCGCTGGAGATGCTGGTGCGGGCCGCCGACGCCGGTTGGCGGGTGAGCGAGGCGGACGTGGACTACCGGCCACGCATCGGCCGCTCGAAGGTCACCGGTACGCCGCGTGGGTACTGGCAGGCGGTACATGACATGAGGAAGGTGTTGGCCCGTTGAAGGCAGGGGAGACCCGGGCCATCGGGGACAGGACCGGAACGACCTTGCTGGTCATCGCCAAGGAACCGGTGCCCGGCCGGGTCAAGACCCGGCTGGTGCCGCCGTACACCTTCGAGCAGGCCGCGCTTCTCGCCGAGGCGGCGCTGTCCGACACGCTGGCGGCTGTGCTCGCCGCTCCCGCGCGGCGCCGCGTGCTGGTGCTGGACGGGGGAGTGGGGCCATGGCTGCCGGAGGGGTTCGAGGTGATCCAACAGTGTGAGGGCGGGCTGGACGAGCGGCTGGCCTCGGCGTTCGGCTCGGTAGGCGGACCCTCGCTGTTGATCGGCATGGACACCCCGCAGGTCGCGCCCGAGCTGCTCGCCGTCGGCTGGGACGGCGTCGACGCGTGGTTCGGCCTGGCGCTGGACGGTGGGTTCTGGGCGCTC
Organism: Microtetraspora sp. AC03309; assembly: GCF_020826795.1. Taxonomy (NCBI): domain Bacteria; kingdom Bacillati; phylum Actinomycetota; class Actinomycetes; order Streptosporangiales; family Streptosporangiaceae; genus Microtetraspora; species Microtetraspora sp. AC03309. Next base: position 99,971 of record NZ_JADDIL010000012.1, read on the forward strand.
GGGCTGCGCGAGCCGGATCCGGAGCTCCTTCGCGGCATCCCCGTATCGACGCCGGGCACCGGCGCCGCCCAGCTCCTGCGGTTGCGCGAGGCGGGCCTGCGGGTGGCCGAGCTGCCGGTCCTGCGGGACGTCGACACCGCCGAGGACGTTGTCGCGGTCGCCGCCCTCGCCCCCTTGACTCGTTTCGCCGCCTGCGCCGGCCGGATCGCCGCAGGCCGGGGCGGTCACCCGTGAGCTCGGGAGCCTGCCCGCCGCGCGCACCCCGTCCGTACGCCAGGGGCGTGGCCGCCTGGGGCGCGCGGGTCGTGCGGGTGCCCGCCGCGATGGCGGGGCTCGCGGCGATCGGCGTGTTCCTGTGGACGGCCGTGCGCCGCGTGGGCTACCCGTACGGCCTGGAGTGGCTGGAGGGCAACTCCCTGGTCGAGGTGGGGCGGTTGCTCGCCGGGCGGCCGCTTTACTCCGCTCCCACGATCGACTACGTGCCGGATGGTTACCCCCCGCTGTACTTCGTCGTGGCGGCGGGGCCGGCCGGTCTTCTCGGGATGTCCTACCTGCCGCTCCGGCTGGTGTCGCTTCTCGCCACACTGTCCTGCTTCGCGCTGCTCACCCGGCTGGTTCAACGGGAGACGGGAGACCTGGCCGCGGGGGTCGCGGCGGCGGGCCTGTACGCCGCGACCTACTTCGCGACCGGCACGTGGTTCGACCTGGCCCGGGTGGACTCGCTGTTCCTCGCCTTCAGCCTCGCCGGGCTGTACGCCGCACGGTGGATGCGCCGCCCGCGCGGCGCGGTGGCGGCGGGCCTGCTGCTCGCCGCCGCGTTCCTCACCAAGCAGAACGCGCTCGCCGAAGCGGCGGCGATCATCGCGGTGCTGCTGTTCGGTGCCGCACGCCGCCTGGCGCTGATCACGGCCGGGACCTTCGTCCTCCTGGTGGGGTTGACCACGTTGCTCTGGGGCGCGGCGAGCCGGGGGTGGTACGTGTTCTACGTCTTCCGGTTGCTGGGCGAGCACCCCTTCGAGCATGCGGCCTGGGCCGGGTTCTGGATCTGGTACCTGTTCCCGGTCATGGGCGTCGCGCTCGGGGCGGCGCTGCTCGCGGCGGGGAGGGTCTCGCCGGTGCTCGCGGTGGGCTGCCTCGCCCTGGTTGTGGAGGGCTACGCGGGGCTGTTGCACGCGGGCGGCGCGGCCAACAACATGCTTCCCGTGTTCGCGGTGGTGGCGTTGCTCGCCGGTGTGGCGATGGGCGGTGCCCCTACCGGGTGGCGCGGCGCCATGGCCGGGGTGCTGGTCCTCGCGCAGATCGTGTTCCTGGCCGCAACGACATTCGCTCCGGGCCGGACGGTTCCCACCGCGGCCGACAGGCGCGTGGGCGATGGGCTCCTCGCGTGGTTGCGGGGTTTCGGCGGGCCGGTCGCGGTCTTCTCCGATCCCGGCCTCGCCGTCATCGCCGGGTTGCCGGCCGTGGCCCATCGGGGGGCCGTGTACGACATCGTGCGCGGCACGAGCCGTACCGCGCAGGCGTCGCTGGCACGCGACGTCGACCGGGCGGTCGCCGAACGGCGGTTCGCCGCGATCGTCGTCGAGCAGCCCGTCGACCTCGAAGGCTTCCCGTCCGGCTTGGCCCGCGCCTACCGCCGTTGTCCCGGGACGCTGCTCGCGGGTGTCCCACGGCAGCTGTTCCGACCGGTCGCCGGACCGAGGGTACGGCCGTCGGCGCTGTGGCTGCCCGTCGACCGGGGTTCGTGTGCCGCGGCCTTCGACCGGTTGGCCCGTGACATCAGATCGTAATCGTACCGCTACAATATGCGAAAGAGACATTTCCGGCAGACCGGTGCCTGTGCGGCATGCACCCGCGGGCGCCGATTGCGGGGTGGTCCGGTGCCAGAAGAACCGAGAGCACGGCTTGGTCATGAGCACGGCGGACATCCGTCGCCACGAAGCATCGGTTCATGGCTGCGGGCGCACCCGCCACCCGGCCCGTTCCGGCCGGACTTCTGGCGCAGCCCGCTGCGCGGCCCCTGGCTGACCTCGGTGTTCGGCGTCGTCCTGCTGATCGGCATTCCGATCATCGCCGTCACCGGGCTGCTGTCGTACGCCGCGTACAACCCGTGGCTGCCGGGCAACGACACGACGCCGGAGAGAGGACTGCTCGGGTTCTATTTCTTCGACTGGCCGACGCGGCCCGCGTGGCTGTACCGGGTGACGCAGGGCGCGCATGTCATCCTCGGGCTGACGCTCATCCCCGTGCTGCTGGCCAAGTTGTGGTCGGTCATCCCCAAGCTCTTCACCTGGCCGCCCGCCCGCTCCGTGGCACAGGCGGTCGAACGGGCCAGCCTGCTGCTCCTCGTGGGCGGCGCGGTGTTCGAGTTCGTCACCGGCGTGCTCAACATCCAGCTCTTCTACACGGTGTTCCCGTTCTCCTTCTACCCGGCCCATCTCTACGGCGCGTGGATCTTCATCGCGGCGTTCGCCGTCCACGTCGCCTTCAAACTGCCGCGGATGGTTGGCGGGTTGCGGTCGCGAAGCCTGCGCCGGGAACTCCGTACCGACCTGGGCGGCACCCGCCAGGAACCGCCCGATCCCTACGGCCTGGTGGCCACCCGCCCCGCCGAGCCCACCATCTCCCGGCGCGGCCTGCTCGGATTCGTCGGAGGCGGCTCGCTACTGATCTTCGGACTGTCCGTCGGGCAGACCCTGGACGGGCCGCTGCGCCGTACCGCCCTGCTGTCTCCGCACGGCCGCGTGTACGGCCCCGGGCCGAACGACTTCCAGGTCAACAAGTCCGCGGCGGCCATGGGGGTCGACCCGGCCGGCGCCGGACCGGGCTGGCGGCTCGACCTGGTCGGGCCTCGCCGGCTGCGGCTGTCCCGCGCGGATCTGCTGGCGATGCCGTTGTACACGTACGCGCTGCCGATCGCGTGTGTGGAAGGCTGGTCGACCCAGCAGACCTGGACAGGCGTGCGCCTGACCGACCTCGCCCGCCTGGCGGGCCTGACCCCCGGCCTGACCGAGGTCTTCGTCGAATCGCTGGAACGCGGCGGCGCGTTCTCCGAGGCGTCGCTGAGCGCGAGGCAGGTGGCCGACCCCCGCTCCCTGCTGGCGTTGCGGGTCAACGGCGCGGATCTCTCCTTCGATCACGGCTATCCGGCCCGGATCATCGTTCCGAACGCCCCCGGCGTGCACAACACCAAGTGGGTGCGCAGGCTCAGCTTCCGGCACACGGGGATGTGACGGCGATGCGCTCCCGGATTCGCGCGCTGCGCCGGTGGGCGGCCGGTCGCTACGGCGCGGGGCCGCTGCATCTGCTCGTGCTGCTCGCCTGCTTCGCGCTGGCCGGCTACGCCGCCAGCCGGGTCGTCGTGGCCGGTATCTGGGTGGGGTTCGTCGTCTGGTTCGTCGGCGCGGCGGTCATCCACGACCTCCTGCTCTACCCCTTGTACACGATCGCCGACGGCACCGTGCGGCGGCAGCCGTTGCGTCGTCCCCGGCCGCCGGCGGAGCCGCTCCGCCCTCCGCCGTGGATCAACTACCTGCGCGTCCCGGTCGGCCTGTCCGTGCTGCTGCTGCTCATCTGGTTTCCCCTCGTGTTCCGCCTGTCCGAGCGCAGGTACCGGGCGTCCGTGGCGCTGGACACCACCCCGTACCTGGGGCGCTGGCTCCTGGTGACCGGCGTGCTCCTCGCCGGATCGGCACTGGCGTACGCCAGCGCGCTGAGAAGGCGGGCACGGCGAAAGTCCGACTCGCACTGATCCACCCTGGCGAGGTGCCCGTTGAGTACGCGAGCTATCAGCGACTACGCACTGTTGTCGGACTGCCGATCCGCAGCCCTGGTCTCCTCGGCCGGGTCGGTCGACTGGCTGTGCTCTCCCCGCTTCGACAGCCCGGCGATCTTCGCCCGGCTGCTCGACGAGAACGCCGGGTACTGGTCCGTCGGCCCAGCCTGCCCCGCCGAGATCACTCGCAGATACCTCGAGGACACCCTGGTGATCGAGACGACTTTCCGTACCGGGTCCGGGACCGCGGTGCTCCGCGACGCGCTCGCCCTGGGCCGCCGGGAACGAGGGCACGCACTCGGGGCGGCCTCCCCGGGCGCACTCCTGCGCGAGGTGACCTGCGTCGAAGGACACGTACCGATCATCATGGACTTCGCCCCCCGGCCCGAGTTCGGGCTCATCCGGCCTTTGATGGAGCCGGTTCGCGGCGGGCTGGTGGCGCGCGGGGGAGCCCAGACGGTCACCTTGTCGTGCCCGATCGACCTGCGGATCCAGGACGCGACCGCGCGCGCGACGGTCACGCTGCGCGCCGGGCGGCGCCTCTGCCTCGCCCTGCACACCGGTCCCGGCTGGGAGCCGGAACCGCGATGCTGGCACCCGTGGCGTGTCCACTGCCGGATCAGGGACACGGCCGCGGGATGGCGCTCCTGGTCCCGGGCGCACGCGCGTTACCAAGGCCCGTGGCAGGAACAGGTGGGCCACAGCGGGCGGGTGCTGCGCGCGCTGACGTTCGCTCCGACCGGCGCCATCGTCGCCGCCGCCACCACATCGCTGCCCGAGTGCGTCGGCGGGGAACGGAACTGGGATTACCGCTACACCTGGGTACGGGATGCCAGCCTCACTCTGCAGGCGCTCTCCACGGCGGCGTGCGAAAGGGAGGAGACCGCGTTCTTCACATTTCTCGCCGGTGCCGCGGCCGGCCTGCTCGACCATGACACGGACCTGCCGATCATGTACGGCGTGGGCGGCGAGCGCGACCTGAGCGAGCGGTCACTGCCTCATCTGACCGGCTGGCGCGACAGCGCCCCGGTCCGGGTCGGCAACGACGCCTGGCGTCAGCGTCAGCTCGATGTCTACGGCGAGCTGCTCGACGCTGCCCACGAGCTCTCCTGCGGCAGGTTCGACCCGCTCACCCGCGCCTTTCTGCTCGGCGCGGCCGAATCGGCGGCCAGGCGCTGGCAGGAGCCGGACCAGGGCATCTGGGAGATGCGTGGACCGAGCCGGCACTTCCTGCACTCCAAGCTGATGTGCTGGGTCGCCCTAGACCGCGCGGTCGCGCTGGCCCCCGTCCTGCACGCCACCGACCGGGTCTCCCACTGGAAACTCACCAGAGAGCGGATCCGCGCCGCGATCCTCACCCATGGCTGGAGTGATAAAGCGGGCGCTTTCACCCAGGTGCTCGACGGAACGGGCCTGGACGCGTCGGCGCTGATGCTCCCGCTGGTCGGGTTCCTTCCCGGCGACGACCCGCGCGTACGGGCGACCGTGAACGCCGTCGCGACAGAGCTGACCGACAGGCGCGGCCTGGTTCTGCGCTATCGCACCCGCGACGGGCTCGGCGGCGTGGAGGGAGCGTTCCTCCTGTGCACGTTCTGGCTGGCCCACGCGCTGGCCCTCACCGGTGAGACCGGACGCGGCGAGCAGGTGTTTCGCACGGCCGTCTCGTACGCCAACGACGTCGGCCTACTGGCCGAGGAGGTGGACCGGGCCACTGGGGAACCGATCGGGAACTTCCCCCAGGCATTCAGCCACATCGGCCTGATCAACGCCGCTCGGGCGATCCGCGACGCCGGGTCGCGGCCGGGGCGGTGACCGGGTCGCGGCAGCGCGGCGGTGGGTGGAGGCTGGGCGGCAGTGCGGACGTGGGGCAGCGGGGCGGTCTCATCCCAGCGGCGCGATGGCGAGCTCCCTCATGCCGTCTGCGAAGCCGATCCGCGCGCGGAATCCGAGCTCTCTCGCCGCCCTGTCCGGCGAGGCCACGATGTGCCGCACGTCGCCCAGGCGGTACTCGCCCGTGATCACCGGCTCCGGGCCGCCGCGCTCCGCCGCGAGTGCGGCGGCCAGTTCGCCGACGGTGTGCGGATCGCCGCTAGCGATGTTGTACGCGGCCAGCGCGCCGGGTGACCCCGCATCGAGGGCGGCGGCGTTCGCCTGGGCGACGTCGCGGACGTGCACGAAGTCGCGCCGCTGCGCGCCGTCCTCGAACACGGCGGGCGCTCTCCCCGTCTCCAGCGCAGACCGGAAGATCGCTGCCACCCCGGAATAAGGCGTGTCCTTGGGCATCCACGGGCCGTACACGTTGTGGTAGCGAAGGGCGACCGCCGTGCCACTGGTCTCGCGTGCCCAGTTCGCGGCCAAATGCTCCTGGGCGAGCTTCGTGGTCGCGTACGCGCTGCGTGGGTCAGGGGGCGCGTCCTCACCGATGGCGGCCGGGGTCAGCGCGGCGGCGCAGCGCGGGCAGCGTGGTTCGAAGAACCCGGCCGCCAGGTCGTTCTCGGCGCGTGGTCCCGGCCGCACCCGTCCGTGCTCGGCGCAGGTGTAGGCGCCCTCGCCGTAGACGACCATCGATGAGGCCAGCACCAGTCGTGCGATGTGGTGCCGGGCCATCGCGGCGAGCAGGACGGCGGTCCCGTACGCGTTCACGGAGACATAGCCGGGCATGTCCGCCACGTCCACGCCGAGCCCGACTTTGGCCGCCTGGTGGACCACCGCGTCCACGCCGTCCAGCACCCGGTCGAGTGCGCCCGCGTCCCGGATGTCGTCTCCGTTTCGCAGGTCGAATCCCGTTATGTCGTGACCGGCCGCTTCAAGTGCCTCAGCGATGTGTCTCCCGATGAATCCGGATGCGCCGGTGACCATGACCTTCACCCGCCGAGGCTAACCCGCAGATGCCGGAACCTCGTGCCGGTACAGCTCTGCGGGTGCCGAATATTCATCCGTGCAGGTCGTAGGCATGGTGGGCGATCTCGGCCCCGGTGGGTGTCCCGAGCGCTGCGGGGCGGGCATGATGATCGGTCGTGGTGCTGCGCTTGGCCTACCTCATGGTGACGAACGCCTTCTCGCTCCTGCGGCTGCTGCCCAGGAGCGATCATGACAAAGACTTCGAGATCTTGGTGTTGCGGGCATCAGTTGGCGGTGTTGCGGCGGCAGGTGGCCAAGCCGCGTGGGCTTCCCCCAAGGCCGGGTAGTTAGGGCGCTCGTGGCGCTGTCAAGAACGTGAGTTCCCCGGACATGGGAACGGAGATCCAGTAGAGAGGTGATCTTCCACAACTATCCGTTGAAGAACTGGATCTCCGTTGATTGCCGAGTGTGCCAGCCCTCTTTTCTCTGTGTTCCTTCGTCTCACCGGTGACGGTGGGGCATCGGTAGCCGTGCGTCCTATACCAAACAGAATTCACCTTCTGTCTGGTATGGGACTTAAGGTGATTTTTCGGGACATTGAGGTGTTGGGGAGTGCGCACGCGGCGACCCATCACGCGGAATCGGCCGTACGACTGCTGCGCGCGGTCAGCGGGTGCGGTGACCACACTTCGCGCTGGTGACGCGTTCGCCTGGGCGCGGATCTGTCGGCCGCGCGGCCCTTGGGAAGGCGGATCGGGAGTGTCAGAGGGCGTTGACGAAGATCTCGGCTTCGTCCTGTCCCATGCCGGTCTCGCCGCGTACGAGGAAGATCGCCTGCTCGGTGCGGCCGGCGGCCTTGAGTTCGCGTACGCGGGAGGCGAGATCGCCGTGCTCGGCGGAGCGCTCGCCGGGGACGGGATGTCCGGCCTCCAGGGCCTCGACGACGGTCTTGGCCTCCTTGAGGCCCAGTCCGGTTTCCTCCCTGACCAGCTTGATCGCGTGGATCTTCTTGCTGTCCGCGCACAGTTCGCGGACGCGGTCCTGAAGATCGAGTGAGATCGGCGGCATCATTCCCGGCGTCCGCCACGCGAGCTGCGTGCTGGGTCGGGCTCCCGCACGTGCCGCCAGGATGACGACGATCACCAGGACGGCGATCACCAGCAGGATGAGGACGATGACGAACCCGGGATTTCCTATGGACACGCCGTGATCGTACGGCTCTGGCAGGGTCTGAGGAAGCCTCTTCCCAATGCTCGATAATGAACATTATGTCAAGTAGGCCGTCTGCGGCCTCCCCGATCGGGGCAGTCGGCGCGGCCGTCTCGACGTCGAGACGGCCGCATTCCTCGCGCTAGGTCCGGCCCTCCTGTACGGCCGGTGCTGGCGCTCAACGTGCCCGAGTCGCACTGTGCGACGGGTGCGATGGGACTCGCCGCACGCACAGAGGCGAGTCCCAGGCGTCCAGATCAGGCGGGCGTCGGCCCGTGGTCGCTCAGCTCGTGATCTGGTCGGTGCCGATCATCAGCGAATGAGCTGGTCCACGTTGATCTTCACCTCATACGTCTCGCGGTACGGGCTTCCACTGGAAATGGGCCACAGATAGGGCAGCGGCTGGGTCAGCTCGAAGGAGACGGTCGGAGTCGTCGGCTGGACGGTATCGACCGGATAGATGTTCCATCGCGGTGTCGCATCTGTCGTCCCTGTTCGGGGGGTGGGCTGGGGCGCCCGTTGAAGCGGTGGCGGGCCGATGTTGACGAAGGTCATGGTCGAGCGTGGGCCCACGTTGGGGGTGCTGGTGCCGCCTCCTCCCCCGCCACCGGAGGCGAAGTTGAGATTGCGGATGTAGGGGGACTTGGTCCCCAGCTCGTGGCCGGTGAAGGCGTTCTCGATGTCCAGCATGTCCGCGGCGATCCCGTGGTCGGCCAGGACCTGCTGCTTGCGCCGGAGCAGTGGCCACAGGCCGCGGTCTTCGCTGCTGTGGTGGTCGTGCAGGTAACGCATCATCCAGCGGAGGTGGTCGCCGATCGCCTCCCGTCGGCCGTTCTCGGGATATGGCCGTTCGGTGAGCGCGTGGCGTGTGCGTTCGAGGTCACGGCGCAGCGCGTCGTGGATGATGCCCATCATGCGTGTGTCGGCCGGCGCGGTCGCCTGAGGTTTCATCGCGTGTGTCCTTTCCCCTGGTCTCCCCTGGTCTCCCCTGGGCCGCGCCGGTGGGCGGCGGGTCATGCGCTGAGCGGCTGGCGCCGGGAGGGGCGTCAGAAGACGACTCTGGCCTGGCGGGCGGCGGCGGATGCGGTCGAGTCGCCGGAGACGAGTTCCAGGCGCACGTCGTCGTCGCGGCCGGCGAGGGCGCGCATGTATGCCACGGCGTCCGCTCGTACGACTCCCGCCGGATCGCCGGTGCCGATCAGCCAGGACCCTCCGGCCGGGCCGGTGAGCTCCAGTGCGATCGGTGGGCCCGTCCAGGTCAGTGCCAGGTCGCGGATGACCTGTTCGGTGATCTGCCGGTCGTGCTCCCCCGTGGTGATCGGCCGCCCCGTCGCGCGGGCGAGGTCGACGCGATGCATCCACAGGTCGCGGGGGTAGATGACGTCGAGAAGGTAGCCGATGGGCATCCGGGGCGTGCCGGGTATGCCGCTGTCGATCGTGACGCGTCGGAGCGTGCTCGGTCTCCGCAGGCGGGCGCGTACGGCGCGGGGCCACAGCCGGGCGAACTCCTCGACGAGTGCCGGTCCGGTTTCCGTGGCGTGGTCGTCGATCTGTACGGCCATGTGGGCGTCCAGAGCGATCTTGCCGGGGTATCGTCGCCGTCCGGTGAGCTGCCGCCGCATCATCGTGCGTAGGTGGATGTTGTCCTCGCACTGGCCGACGAGGTGGGAGACCAGGGTGCGGACATCCCATTCGACGCAGTCGGTGGGGCGTGCCCAGTCGTCGTGGCGGAGCTCTCCGAGTAGTGCGAGTGTCGCGCGGCCCTCGGCGTCGGAGATCGGCGCGGCCTGGTCGCGATCAGTCTGGGGCAGCCGTGCGGCTTCGACGAAGGATGGGATCATCGGTCTCGCCCTCCTCGGGGGCGTAGTAGCGGAAGAACATGTCGAGTGCCGTGCGCGCGTACCGGGTGAAGCGTCCCTGTCCGGGGGGCGCGGACGGTTCGTTGGAGAGTTGCTGGCTGATCACCCCGGAGATCAGCACCGTGTAGAGGGCGAGGCCCTCCTCGCTCGCCGCGGCGGGTGCCAGTTGTCCGGCGTTCACGGCGGCCTGGAGTGCCTCGCGCAGGATTTCCAGTTGTTGTACGGCGGGTTCGAATGCCTGGGAGGAAGGTTCGAATCCGGGTGCCGGTCGCCAGTACATGAGTTGCGCGAGCACTGGGTTGGCCGTCATCCAGGCGATGGTCGCCTCCTGGCCGGCGGCGATGGCGCCGCATGGGTCGTCGGCGATCGTGGCGCGGTAGGGGGCGAGGATCTCGACCGATCGGCGCATGCCGCGTTCGAAGAGTGCGTCGTAGATGGCGATTTTCGACGGGAAGTACTGGTAGAGGGAGGGCGGGCGGATGCCTATCCGTCGTGCGACCTCCGCGAGGCTGAGCGCGGCCACGCCTTCTTCCGCCATGACCTCGATCGCGGTGTCGAGGATCTCCTGGACGGTCTCGTTGCGCCGGCGGAGCCTCCGATCTTGCCTCATGTCATTAAATTAACCTAATGCCCGTAGGTAAATCAATCCTGATTAGGAGTGATGGTCGGCCGGGTGAGGCTCTCGCGTGGGTGAGGGGTCGCTGATCGCCCCCTGGCGTCCGGTTGGTCGCCAAATGTCAGGGTTGACCCCTGCCTTGCCGGGGCCGCCCCGCTCTGGGGCGGCCCCGGCAATGACGGCAAGGAGAACGGTGTGCGGCGCCGGCTACTCCTTGTTGTCCGAACTGGCCGGGGCGCCGCAGACGGCTTGGATGGTCCGCACGGCCTACTGAGGGCGGACGTTGTGGTTTCGGGCGAAGAGATTGCGGGGGTCGTACTGACGCTTGACCGCCGCGAGCCGCTTGTAGGTCTCCGTTGGATAGATCGCGGCGACATCCTCCTCGGTGGCGGAAGAGAGGAAGTTCGCGTAGACGCCGTTGACGTGAGGTGTGAGTCTCCCCCAGATCTCTTCCAGAGCAGGACGAGCGGCCTCGACGACCGGCGTCGGACCCGCGGTGGTGGTCACGACCATCAACTCCGCCCGGCGATGTGCGTAGGCGGTGGCATCGTCGGGGATTCGGGACACCGCACCGCCGACGCTGCGGACAGCGATGAACGGCGACCGCTCCGACGCCCCGACCTCAGCGAGGATCCGCAGGACCTCGGACACCGACTCCTTGTCGACGAATGCGCTTCGGGTGACAAGCTGGATGCCAGGCGGCGGGGTCGCGCCATCCACGAGCGTGTCCGCACAGGGTTTCAGCGCGATATCGTCGTCGATCGCCGTGCTGAGCCGGCGGATCGGGTCGATGGCCTCGGCCGCGAGCTCCGGGTCATGGCCGTCGAAGGCGACGTGGATCTCGACCGGCGCTTGGGGGCCGCCGGCGAAGGGATTGGCGAAGCTCGCGATGGATGTGAGCTCTTCGGGGGCGGCGCGGAGGTAGTCCGCCCAACCCTGGAGCACGGTGGCCGCCTCCGATGCCGGGAAGGCGATCTTGCCGTGGAAGACGTCTGTCGTCGGGTGCGCCGCGAACTCGAAGGCGGTCACGATCCCGAAATTGCCGCCGCCACCGCGAAGCGCCCAGAACAGCTCCGGGTTCTCCCCCGCGCTCGCACGCACGACCTCTCCGCTGGCCGTGACCACCTCTGCGCCGACCACGTTGTCCAGGGCCAGGCCGTACTTTCTGACCTTCCAGCCGATGCCGCCGGTCAACGTCAGCCCACCGACACCGACGCTCTTGGTGTCGCCTGAGGAGATCGCCAGGCCATGCGGGGCCAGGGCGGCCGCGACCTGCCCCCAGGTGGCGCCGCCGCCGATCCGCACGAGGTGACGCTCCTTGTCGATGATCTCCACGGTCGCGAGCGTGCTGAGGTCGATCACGACGCCGCCGTCGTTGGTGCCGAAGCCAGGAAAGCCATGGCCGCCGCCTCGCACGGACAGTGGAAGCCCTGCGTCGGCAGCGAATCTGGCACCCGCTCGCACGTCCCCGACGCTGTCGGGACGTAGAACGTAGGCCGGGCTACCCGAGGCCAGTACCGAGCGACTGGCCGATGCGTACTCCGCTCCGCCCGGTTCGATGATGTCGCCGCCGAAGTCGCGGCGAAGGGTTTCACGCGCTGAACTCATGACGTTCCTTCCATACGGGGGAATCCTCGTGGTCCGAACCGGCCGGGCTGGTAGTCGCCGCCGGGCAACCGGGTGATGACGCCCAGGCGGTCGGCGGCGTCGAGCGATCGATGATCACCCTGCTCGCCGAGGCGGTGTACGTCATGGACGTGGCCGCGAGCGGGCTGCCAGGTTCAAGCGGGGTTCCACGATGCGTCCCTCGTGTCGGTGTGTGCTGCGCTGAACGAACACAAGATGCCGACGGCCCGATCCTTGTGACAGCGCGGTTATGTGATGTGCGCCACATGCGGTGGCCCGTCGGGGATATCTGACGCACCGCTCCTCGTGACGCCGGATCGGCGTCGCGTCATTCGGCCGCGGTCGACAAATTGGCTACCGTCGTGGTGTCACAAAACGGCGGGCCCCGGCGTCTGGTGGGTGACACAGTCGAGAGCGAACAGGAGCCACCCATTGGCCGACACGTCGCGGACCGCGCCCGGAGATCCCGGCGGGGACATGCGCCAGGACCACCGCCCGGACCCCGCCACCGAGGCGTTCGTCGCCCACCGAAATCTGCTGTTCACCGTCGCCTATGAGCTGCTCGGCTCGGCCGCCGACGCCGAAGACGTGTTGCAGGAGACCTGGTTGCGGTGGTCGGGGGTCGACCTTGATGCCGTGCGGGATCAGCGTGCCTACCTGGTCCGGATCGCCACCCGGCAGGCGCTGAGCCGGCTGCGTACGCTCGGCCGGCGCAAGGAGTCCTACGTCGGCCCCTGGTTGCCCGAGCCGCTGCTGACCGCGCCCGATGTGGCCGAGGATGTCGAGTTGGCCGACAGCGTCTCGATGGCGATGCTGCTGGTGCTGGAGACGCTTCAGCCGACCGAGCGTGCGGTGTTCGTGCTGCGCGAGGTGTTCGATCTGGACTACGACGAGATCGCGGAGGCCGTCGACAAGAGCCCGGCCGCGGTCCGCCAGATCGCGCACCGGGCGCGGTCACACGTCGCCGCGCGTCGACCGCGCGGGGTCGTTTCTCCGGCCGAGACCCGCGGCGCGCTCGAGGCGTTCCAGCGGGCGGTCGAGACGGGCGATCTGCAACGCCTGCTCGACGTCCTCGCGCCGGATGTCGTCCTCTTGGGTGATGGTGGTGGAGTCGTGCGGGCCGCACTGGAGCCCGTCGTGGGGGTCGGCGGGGTGGTTCTCCTGGCCGCCAGGCTGGGCGGGTACTCGCTGCAGACGGCGCAGGTCAACGGCTACCCGGCGTTGATTCTCCGGCTCGACGGCGAGATCGACACCGTCATGGCGGTGCGTGTCGACGACGGCCTCATCACCGGGCTCTACGCCGTGCGCAATCCCGAGAAGCTGTCGCGTATGGAGCGGGAGACCGTCCTGCGCCGCTGAGTCCAGGGCCTTCGCCGTAGCCTCACCCGGCGCTGAAGCCCGGATCCGGTGGCGGTAATGGCTCCGCGAAGTCGCCGGCGTGCCCTTGCCAGGTCGTGAGCGTGTCCGGGGCCGTCCGCGCGGGACGGCCCCGGATCAGCGTGTCACCGCGTTGTGCAGACGGTTCCGTTGAGGGTGAAGACGGCGGGGAGGATGTTCGGGCCGCTGTAGTTGCCGACGAAGCCGATGGTGGTCGACGCGCCGGTGGGCAGCGAGCCGTTGGCGGGCTCGTTGACGACCTTGACGTTCGAGCCGTTCTGCGTCCAGACGGCGCTCCACCCGCTGCCCAGGCTCTGCCACGTCCTGGGCCAGTCGAAGTTCAGGGTCCAGCCGTTGATCGGTGCGCCGTTGTTGGTGATGTCGATGGCGCCGACGTAGCCGTTGCCCCAGTCGGACTGGTCGGTCAGGCGTACGGCGCAGGAGCTGGAGGCGGGTGTGCCGGTCGTGAACGTCAGCGGCGGGGAGGCCCACGAGACGCCGCCGCCGCTGTCGCGCGCGATCACGTTGACCGTGTACCGCGTGCCCGGCTTGAGGTTGCCGACGGTGAAGGAGGTGCCGGCGGTCTCACCGAGCTGCTCGCTGACGGCTCCGTTGTCGCGGTAGATCTCGTACTTCACGATCGGACGCGTACCGGTGGAGGCGGCGGGCCAGGTGATCGTGGCGGTCGTGTCCGTCACCGTCGAGGCCTTCGGTTGTCCGGGCGCGCCCGGCAGCCCGGTCTGCGCGGAGCTGGGATGCACGACGACGGTGGTCAGCGACAGCGGCGGCAGCGTCCGGGTGGTCGCGCTCCCCGAGGTCGAGCTGGTGATGCCGGTCGCGCCGTTGGCGTGGGTCAGCACGGTGGGCGCCCCGGTGGCCGGGCTGAAGCCGGAGTAGCCGATCGTGACCGGGTAGGACGTGTCGGACGACGTGTTGATCAACATGACCGCCAGGTCGCCGTTGGGGCGGCGGACGGCGTGCGCGCTGACCTTCGCCTGGTCGCTGGCGGCCCGGACGAACTGATCGCCGGCGCGGGCGAACACGCTCATCATCCGCAGTGCGTGGTACGGCGCGAAGGGAGTGTTCAACGGCGGCTCGCAGACGCTGCCGTCAGAGGTGCACGTGGCGGACGACAGCAGGCCGAAGTCGCCGTAGTCGGTCTGCCCCTCGACCTGCGTGACATTGCCGATGCCGTTGTGCACGTTCCACCAGTCGACCGTGAACACCCCGTTCGCGAGCAGCGTCGCGTAGGCGTCGGCGGCGGCGAGCGCGCCGGGCTGGGTGTTCGTGCCGTTGCTGCTGGTCCCGGTGTTGAACTCGGTCATCGCGATGCCGATCCGATCCGATCCGGGTCCCGCGTGCTCGGCGATCTGCCGGCGGGTGAGATCGAGCATGTCGGTGATGTGGCCGGCCTTGTCGAAGGCGCCGGGGTACCAGTGCAGGATCACGAAGTCGATCTTCGGTCCGGCGATGGACAGGACGACCTTGTTCCAGGTTCCGTCGTCGCCGCCGGCGATCAGCCCGTCGGGCCAGTTGGCCGGCGTGGTCAGCACCGCGCCGATCTTGACGGTCGGATCCACCGCCTTCATCGCCTCGGCGTAGGCGACGACGTTGCGGGCGTACTCGGCCGGGCTCTTGTCGGCGTGGTCGTCCGCCTCCCAGGCGGCGCCGTAGTGGCCGTTTCCGTAGTTCTCGTTGCCGATCTCCCAGTACTTGACGCCGTATCCCTTGGTGACGTTGGCGTAGCGGACCCAGGCGGCTGCCTCATCGGCGGTGCCGGTGCCGTAGTTGGCGGTCACCATCGCCTGCGCTCCGGTGCGCCGCGCGCCGCGCATGAAGGTGTCGAAGTCGGTGTCGGGCGCCACGTAGCCGCCGGGAGCGGTGTGGTCGGCCCAGTGATAGATGTCGGAGTAGGAGCCGCCGGGGTAGCGCAGCAGCTTCACCCCGGCGTCCTTGAGTCGGTCCGCCGTCTCGTCGGTGCCCAGGTTGCTGTCCCAGATCGCATGGTTGGTGCCGATGCCGGTTTCGGGGACGGTGGCGAGGGCGGCGCGCGCGTTGACGGTCACCGCGACCGGGGTGACGTCGTCGGCGTACGCGGTGGGAACGTTCAGGGCGGTCAGCGTCAGCAGGACGGCGGACGCGACTCGTAACGGGATTTCGGGCATCGGCACACCTCGTCATGGGTAGCGGCAGTCACTTGACGCCCCCTCCTGACCAGGAGGCACCATGATCCTGTGGGCTGGCGCCTCGGGCGTCAACCGGCGGTGAAAGTTTCACTGCGCATGGTTGGCGGGTGGTCGCGGATCCCGTTTCGGCCTGCGGTTTCTCGGCTCCGGGGCCGTGTTTCACTCCTCTCCGGAGAATCTCTCCCAGGCCGACTGCCGAGTCATGCCCAGGGCGGCGCCGATCCTGGCCCAGGTGACGCCCCTGTCGCGCAGCCGGGTCACCCAGACCTGCAGGCTGGCGTCGACCTGGGCGCTCACGGAGGCGACGCGCGGCAGGAGGTCGAGGATCTCCTCGTCGGTCATGGTGTCCGGCCAGGGGATCTCGGTCGTCGCGGAGGAAGCGTCCGAGGGGGCGGCGGAGGGCGCGGCCGGTGTGTCGAGTATGAGGGTGCAGAGATGCACGCACTCGTTGCAGATGTAGACGCCGGCGCCGGCGATCACTCTCTCCACTTCGGTCTTCGATTTCGCGCAGAACGAGCAGTGGATCTTCTCGTCGGCCAGAGATGGGGCGGGCATGCGGTCCTCCCGTATCGACGGTTGTCAGGCGTGACCTGACGGTGTGATCGCACACTAGACCGTCAGGTCGCGCCTGACAAGCCCTCCCCCAAGGCGTCCGCGCCGGGGCCCTCCCGTACCGCCCGGCGCGAGGAGGGTTCCAGACTTGACCCTGACATCGTGTGAGGCTCTGCAATGGAAGGCGTCATGTTCACCATCGGAGACTTCGCCAGACACGGCCGTGTCTCGGTCCGCATGCTGCGCCACTACGACGCCATCGGGCTGCTTCGCCCGGCGCGCGTCGATCCGGCGAGCGGCTACCGCTTCTACGAGGCCGGCCAGCTCGCCCGGCTCAATCGCGTCATCGCCCTGAAGGGGCTCGGCTTCACGCTCCAGCAGGTGGCGTCGATCCTGGACGAGCGCGTGAGCACGGAGAGGCTGCGCGGGATGTTGCGGCTGCGGCAGGCGGAACTCGAAGCGGCCATGGCCGCCGCGGCTGCGCGGCTGGCTCAGGTCGAGGCGAGGCTCCGGACCATCGAAACCGAGGGACGCATGTCCATGGACGACATCGTGATCAAGAGCATTCCGGGTGTCCGGGTGGCGGAGCTGACCGGGACCGCCGCGAGCTACGCTCCGGAGGACATCGGGCCGGTCATCAAGCCGCTGTACGACGAACTGTGCCGCCGCCTCGACGCCGCGGGCGTGGTGCCGGCCGGTCCCGGGCTCGCCTACTACGAGGACTCCCCGCTGGGCGAGGGCATGATCACTGTGCATGCCGGGATGACGGTCGCCGCGGACGTGCCGCCCGGCGCCGATTTCTCGGTCGTCGACCTGCCCGGCGTCGAGCAGGCCGCGACGGTCGTGCACCGTGGGTCGATGGACGACGTTCTGCATACGTCCCAGGCGCTGGGTCGCTGGATCGACGCCAACGGTTTCCGGTCCGCCGGGTACGCGCGGGAGCTCACCCTGGAGTGTGACGAGGACCCCGCGACGTGGGTGACCGAGCTACAGGAGCCGGTCGTTCCCGCCTGAGCCGTTTCCGCCCGGGGGCCGCCTGGGCAGGGGCGTGCGGTGGGTCGCTGTCGCCGCTCGTGCTCCCGTGGTGTGCGCTCCCGCCGCCGGCCGTGTCTCTCGGAGGCCGGTCGGCGACGGGAGCCGGGCATCGTCAGACGCGCTGCCACAGTGCGGGGACGTTCGGGGGCTCCCAGCCGGCCATGGCCGTGTGCCCCTGGAGGCAGCGGTAGGTCGCGCCGCCGTAGGTGACCTGGTCGCCGGCCTTGTAGGTGGTGCCCGCGCGCCAGGTGCCGCCGGGAGAGGTGCTGGGCGACGCGCTCGGTGACGGGCTGGCGGGCGGCTGGCCGGGCACGTTGAGGACGAAGTCGAACGTGGCCTCCTTGCCGGGGTTGGCCGTGCGGACGTTCATGAGCAGCCGGGGGTCGTAGATCGTGTCGGTGCTGTTGCGGGGTTCGCCGGGGAAGTAGAGCTGCGTCGTGAGGATCGGGCGGTTGGGCGCCTGGACCTTGACGTGGATGTGCCGGGTACGGCCCGGATAGAGGCCGGGCACGATGGTGGTGAGGGTGAAGGCGCCCTGGGCGTTGGTGAACTGGTGGCCGCGGAAGGTGAATCCGACGTTGTCGTAGGCGCCGTTGGTGTCCGCCTGCCAGAAGTCCAGCAGTACGTTGGCGAGCGGCTGGCAGGCGAGGCCGAACACGTAGCCGCTCAGGGTGAGCGGGGTGCCGGGTCCGGAGAGGGTGGTGCGCAGCGGCGAGTTGGGCTTGAAGTACGGGCCTTCGGTCTGCGGGACCGTCGGGTCGTCGTCGTCGGAGCAGAACGGGGTGGGGGCCAGCGGCTCGCCCGTCGTCCGCGCGTCGCGGGCCAGCGCGGGAAGCTGCCCGACCAGCAGCGGGAGCGGTGCGACCAGGGCGGCCTTGAGCAGGGTCTTGCGGCTGATTCCCTTGCTCTCCTGCTCGGCGGGCGTGTTCTCGGTGTCCATCAGTGGCCTTCTCGATGTCGGGGGTGAGGCACCCGGCCCGGACCTGTCGTACTCCCCCATCGCGACGGCGGGTGTGGGTGGGCAGCCGACACCGTACGACCTGGGAAACCGTCCGGCCCGAGGCGCCTGGACTGGACCAAAGCTGACACGGAACGAATCTGCTGAACACCGCACAAGTTTCCATAACTGGGTGATATGGATGCCGTGGTTCCGGTGTTCTCGCCCGCGGCAGCTGGTTGACCAGGGCGTTCAGGGGCGGAGCACGATGCGGCCCGAGGTCTGGCCGTCCTCCAGCATGCGGTGCGCCTCGGCGGCCTGGTCGAGGGGCAGGACCTCGTCGAGCCGTACGCGCAGGTGTCCGGCGGCCAGCAGGTGGTTGACCAGTCTGGCGGCGTCGGCCAGGTCGGTGGTGGTGGCGTTGGAGATCGCGAAGCCGAGCAGTCGCGCGTCCCTGGTGTACAGCGATCCGACGGGGAGTTCGGCGCGGGCGGTGATGCCGGCGGTGAGCAGGAGGCGGCCGCCGTGGGCCAGGAGTGGCGTCACGCCGGGGATGTCGTGGTGTCCGGAGGTGTCCCAGTAGACGTCGATGCCGTCGGGGGCGGCTTTCCCGAGCCGGGTGAGCAGGTGTGGGTCGCGGTAGTCGATGACCTCGGTGGCGCCGAGCGTGTGGCATCGTTCCGCGTCGTCGGGGCGTGCGGTGGCGATGACGCGGGCTCCGGCGACGGCGGCCATGGTGACGGCGCAGGAGCCGACCGCGCCCGCTCCCCCGCCGATGACGACGGTCTCGCCGGGGCGGATCCGCGCCTCGCGGAAGAGGCCGAGGTAGGCGGTGGCGGCCGGGTGGAGCGCGGCGACGGCGGTGCCGGGGTCGATTCCGGGCGGCAGGGGGTAGAGCCGGTCGGCGGGTACGACGGCGTAGGTGGCGAAGGAGCCCTGGCGGCCGCCGTGGCCGAGGCTGTTGCACCAGACCCGGTCGCCTTCGGTGAAGGCGGTGACGCCGGGGCCGGTCCTGGCGACCGTGCCGGTGAGGTCCCGTCCGATGACGAACGGGAAGGGGGTGGGGGTGCGGTACAGCCCGGATCGGACGAACGTGTCGACGTTGTTGGCCGCCACGGCGGTGACGTGGACGAGCACGTCGGTGGGGCCGGGTTCGGGTACGGGGAGTTCCCCCACGTGGATGCGTTCTGCGGGGCCGAGCTCGGTCACGTAGGCGGCTCTCATGTGTCTGGTCCCCATGGGTTCGAGCGTCTCATGGTCATGGACGGCGGCAGCAGCGGGTACGCGGGCCGGGCGCGACCGCGCGGAGCGCGCCCGCGGCCTGCGGCTCGCCGCGTGTCCCGTCCGGGGTCAGCAGATGCGCGGGAGCGGGTCGCCCACGAGGAGGTCGACGATGCGGGTGCCGCCGAAGGAGGTCTTGAGCAGGACCAGGCCGGGCGGGTCGTCGCCGGCTCGTCCGATGATCGCGGCATCCGCGCCGAGCGGGTGGGCGCGCAGCGCGTCCAGGGCGGCGTCGGCGTGCCCGGCGGCCACGACGGCGATCATGCGGCCTTCGCAGGCCACGTAGAGCGGGTCGATGCCGAGGAGTTCGCACGCTCCGCGTACGTCCGGGCGGATCGGGATCGTGTTCTCGTCGAGCACGATGGAGACCTGGGAGGCGGTGGCGAGTTCGTTGAGGACGGTGGCGACTCCTCCGCGTGTGGCGTCGCGCAGGCAGCGGACCGCGCCGCCGACAGCGCCGGTGGGACCTCCGCAGGCGGACAGCAGCCGGGCGGTGAGGTCGTGCAGGGGTGCGGTGTCGGAGGTCAGGTGGGCTTCGAGGTCGAGTTCACCGCGGGCGAGCATGATCGTCATGCCGTGTTCCCCGATGGGGCCGGACACGATGACGGCGTCTCCGGGCGTGACGGAGGCCGCGCTGAGGGTGGCGCCCCGGTCGAGGGTGCCGACTCCGGCTGTGGTGATGTAGCAGCCGTCGGCTTTGCCGTTCTCGACGACCTTGGTGTCGCCGGTGACGATCCAGACGCCGGCGGCGCGGGCGGCGGCGGCCATGGAGGCGGTGATGCGGCGCAGGTCCGCGATGGGGAAGCCCTCTTCGAGGATGAATCCGGCGGAGAGGTAGCGGGGGGTGGCGCCGCACATGGCGAGGTCGTTGACGGTGCCGTTGACGGCGAGGTCGCCGATGTCGCCGCCGGGGAAGAACAACGGCCTGACGACGTAGGCGTCGGTGGTGAGGGCGAGGGTGCCGGTGACGGCTCCGTCGCCGAGGGGTTCCAGGAGCGGGTTGCGGAACGCCTCGAGGAACACGGCCTCGATCAGGGTGTGGGTGGCCTTGCCTCCGGCGCCGTGCGCGAGGGTGACGAGGTCCTCCCTGACGCGGGCCTTGCCGCGGCGGGCGCGTTCGATGCGTTGGAGTACCTGGTCCTCGCGGGTGGGGCGGTGGAGGGGGCCGGCCTCGCGTACGGCGGATTCGGCCCACAGGGCGGTGGTCTCTCCCCCGGGCGCTTGGCCCGGGGCGGGGGCCGTGGTGTGTTCTGTTGTGTGCTCTGTGGTGTGTTCCGGGGTCACCGGCGGGTCGCCTCCTTGACGCGTTCCCGGGAGAAGCGGCCGAAGTTGTAGTACGCGGCGCAGGCGCCTTCGGAGGAGACCATGCAGGTGCCGATGGGTGTCTCGGGGGTGCAGGCGGTGCCGAAGACCTTGCACTCCCACGGTTTGAGCACGCCCTTGAGGACCTCGCCGCACTGGCATGCCTTGGGGTCGGCGACGCGTACGCCGGGGATCTGGAAGATCCGTTCGGCGTCGTAGGCGGCGTACTTCTCGGTCATCTTGAGCGCCGAGTGGGAGATGGATCCGAGGCCGCGCCACTCGAAGTAGGGGCGCAGTTCCATGACGCGGCTGATGACGTTGAGCGCCTTGGCGTTGCCGTTCCAGGGGACGACCCGGGCGTACTGGTTCTCGACCTGGCTTCGGCCTTCGGCGAGCTGGGCGAGGATCTGGTGGACGGAGCGCAGCACGTCGAGGGGTTCGAACCCGGTGACGACCAGTGGCTTGCCGTAGGTGTGCGCGATGAACTCGTACGGCCGGCAGCCGATGACGGCGGAGACGTGGCCGGGGCCGATGAAGCCGTCGAGGTGCAGGTCGGGCGAGTCGAGGATGGCCTTGATCGCCGGGATGATCGTGACGTGGTTGCAGAAGACCGAGAAGTTGTGGATTCCCTCGGTTTCGGCGCGCAGGACGGTCATGGCGGTCGAGGGCGCGGTGGTCTCGAAGCCGATGGCCATGAAGACGACGCGCTTGCGGGGGTTCTGCCGGGCGATCTTGAGGGCGTCGAGGGGTGAGTAGACCATCCGGATGTCGGCGCCGCGGGCTTTGGCGTCCAGGAAGGAGCCGCGTCCTCCGGGGACGCGCATCATGTCGCCGAACGAGGTCATGATGACGTCGGGTTGCTCGGCGATGTGGATGGCGTCGTCGAGTCGTCCCATGGGGATGACGCAGACGGGGCAGCCGGGGCCGTGGATCAGGCTGACGGCTTCGGGGAGGTAGTCCTCCAGGCCGTGCTTGTAGATGGTGTGGGTGTGGCCGCCGCAGACCTCCATGAACTTGTAGGCGCGGCCGGGCCGGCAGAGCTCGGCCATCTGGGCGGCCAGCGCGCGGGCCGGCCCGGCGTCGCGGTACTCGTCGACGAAACGCATCGGATGTTCACCCCTGTTCGATGGTGGATTCGCGGAGGGCGGCGATCTCGTCCTCGTACGGCTCGCCGATGCTCTTGAGGAAGTCGAGCGCGGCGGCGGCCTCCACTTCGTCGATCTTGGACAGGGCGAAGCCGACGTGGATGAGAACCCAGTCGCCGGGTGCGAGGTCCTCGTTCTCGAGCAGGCCGATGTTGATCGCGCGTCGTACGCCGCTGACGTCGACCATGGCGAGCTCAGGAGGGTCCGACAGGATCTCCGCTATCTCGCCGGGGATTCCCAGGCACATGTGTGGCCTCCGCCGTCTGGATGGATTCGAGGATGAGTTCGTCGCCGCCTTCGGTTTCGATGTCGATGCCGCCGCAGCCGGCGCAGGTGGCGAAGACGTCGTCGGAGGTCGTGACGTGGCGGCAGGTACGGCAGGTGTGCCTGGCCGGGACGATGACGAGTTCGAGGTGGGCGCCTTCGGCGGGTGATCCGGCGGAGACGACGGCGAACGCCTGGTTGATCACGGGTTCGGTGATGCGCAGGAGCGCTCCGGCGCGTATGCGGGCGTGCTGTACGGGCCGGCCTGCGGCGCGTTTCTCGACCGCGTCGAGGATCGCTTCGGCGATGCCGAATTCGTGCACGTGGGGTCACCCCGTTCCGGGAGGGATCGACCGGTTGTCGATTGATTACTGTGCGTAGTCATTCCCGGGTGGGGTGGGCCGCCGTGCTCTGATCGGGAAATTTCCGGTCAGGTCCTTTTGATCAGGTGGTGCCCGTCGGGAGCGAGGTGCCGAGCGCGTGTTGGGTGAGCTCCCGCAGGACGTGGTAGAGCGTGGTCTGCGCCTCCTGGACCCGGTGCACGGACGCCGACGGCACGATGAACAGGTGGTCGAGCAGGCCGAGTTCGGCGAGCTTGCCGCCCCGGTCGCCGGACAGGCCGACGGTGAGCATCCCCAGGCGCGCGGCTTCGCGGAACGCCTGCAGGACGTTGGCGGAGTCGCCGCTGGTGGACAGGCCCAGGGCGATGTCACCCGGTCGTGCCAGGGCGGCGAGCTGCCGGGCGAAGACCACGTCGAAGCCGACGTCGTTGGACAGGGCGGTGACGACGGCGACGTCGCTGGTCAGCGAGAGCGCGGGCAGCGGCCGACCGGGGCCCGCCGGGTGGAGGAAGGCGGTGGCGACCTCCTGGGCGTCGGTGCTGCTGCCTCCGTTGCCGAAGGTGAACAGCCGTCCTCCGGAGGCGAAGCGGGTGGCCATCTCCTGGGCGCACACGATGAGCCGGTCTCCGTCGAGTTCGGCCACCTGGCGGCGCAGCCGTACGATCTCGGCGGCTTTGGCCTGGGTGGAGCGTTCGGCCTCGGCGAGGACCGATTCCAGGCGGGCCTGGTCGGGATAGAGGAAGGGGTACAGGCCCCGCATCTCCTCGGATGGTGGTTCGTCAAGGACGGCCACGGTGGGCTCCCTTCGTGATGACGGCGATGGCCTCTCCGGCGTGGACCAGTACGGTGTCGCCGACCGAGGCGTCGACCAGGGCGACGCTGATCTCCTCTGTGCCGGTTCCGGTGTCGCCGAGGGCCAGGCCGCTGTGCAGGAGGCGGACGACGGTGACCTGGGTGGCCTGGTCGGAGCAGGTGACGCAGGTGTCCCCGGAGCACGCCGTCGGCCCGTCGTGCGGCCCGTCGTGCGGGTCGTCGTGCGGGTCGTCGTGCGGGTCGTCGTGGGAGCGGACATCGTGGGAGTGGACGACGTCTCCGGGATCGGTGCGGGACCGGTCGCGGGGTCCGCCGGCCGGGGCGCTCGCCCGAGTGTTCGGGGCTCGGCGGGTGACGTCGCGCGCCGCGTGGTCCCCCGGCGCGTGCGTGGCCCGACCCGTCCGCCCGCCCGCGTGGTCCTCTGTGTTGTCCCCTGTGTTGTCCCCTGTGTTGTCCCCTGTGTGATCGCCCGTGTGCTCGTCCTCTCGTCGCCGGTCGGCGTGGTCATGCGTCCGGTCGCCGGTGTGTACGCCGGTACGGGCGCCGTCGGGGACGGAGTCGGCGAGATTCGCGGCCAGGCTCGCCGGAGCGTCAGCGGGGTGCTCCATCGGATGTTCCAGGAACAGGTGCGCCAGCTCCCACAGCAGGTGGTAGGTGGTGACGTGGATCTCCTTCACCACGGCCGGGTCCTTGGAGCGGGCGAGCAGGACGTGGTCGGCGACGGTCTCCGCCGGCCTGCCACTTTCCGGCCCGCCACTCTCCGGTACGTCAGGGTCCCGGGCGTCACGTGCGTTCGGTTCCGCGAGTTCGGCCCGGTTGGCGCGCTCGGCGCCGCCCCCGAACAGGGCGACGGTGAGCAGCCCGAGGTCGCGGGCGGCGCGCAGCCCGCGCAGCACGTTCACGCAACGGCCGTCCCGGGAGACGCCGAGCGCGATGTCGGACGGTCCGGCCCAGCTGGCGAGCTGGTGGGCGAAGGTCTCGGCGAGTCCTTCCCGGTTGCCGATGGCGGTCATCGTGGCGGCGTCGTTGCTCAGTGCCACGGCGGGCAGGGCCCGCTTGCCCACGATGACGGGATGCATGAACTCGACGGCGATGTGCGCGGCGTCGGCTCCGCCGCCGCCGTTGCCGAAGACGATCAGTTTTCCGCCGCGACGGAAGCGGTCCGCCATGTCCTGGCAGGCCCGCGCGATCAGCGCGGAGTCCCGCGCGAGCGCGTGGCCCGGGGGGTCCCGCCGGATGAAGGCGTGCCGGAGTGCGAGCTGCATCGTGGTTGCGACAGACATGTGTACGCTCCGTTGTTCCGCGTGGCCGTCAGGCTACGTTCGGTGGTTCCTGCGGGGGCGGAGCGCGGGGACGGGGCGGGGTAAAGGTCTGCTCACGGGCCGTGGCCTGATCCGCAGGGCGGGCGTGGCGGCTGCGCCCGCGAACGGTGAGCCTGGTGAGGATGGCCTCGTGAACAGCGGGGAAACCCACGATCCGATGTACGAAGCGCCCCAGGTTCCGGCCCCGGCGTGTGACGTGGCAGGTGGCGACGCGAGGTGTCCGTCCCAGGGTCCGGTGCCCGGCGGCGTGCTCGGCCGGATCGGCGAAGCGGCGCACGCCCCAGCGGGCGGATCGGTGTGTGACGGCGGCCCGGACAGTGCGACGGACAGTGCGACGGACAGTGCGACGGACAGTGCGACGGACAGTGCGACGGACAGTGCGACGGACAGTGCGACGGACAGTGCGACGGACAGTGCGACGGACAGTGCGACGGACGGCCGGCGAGACCGGGCGGGCGAACCGGAGCGGACCGGACCCGTGGCGCGGACCGGTACCGCGCGGGTCAGGATCCGGGTCGAGGGGATCGTGCAGGGTGTGGGGTTCCGGCCCTATGTGCACGCGCTGGCGCGGCGGCTGGCGCTGTCGGGATGGGTCGGCAACGACGGCCAGGGCGTGTTCATCGAGGCGGAGGGCCCGGTCGAGGACCTCGCGCGGTTCCAGCGGGAGCTGCCCGGTCAGGCGCCGCCGCTGGCGGTGATCGACCGCATCTCGGCGATGGAGATTCCCGCCCTCGGTGCGCGAGGCGATCGGGGGTTCGGCATCGTGGGCAGCCGGGACGGCGGGCGGGCGACGTTGATCTCCCCCGATGTGGCGACCTGCGCGGACTGTCTGGCCGAGCTGTTCGACCCGGCCTGTCGCCGGTACCGGCATCCGTTCGTGAACTGCACCAACTGCGGGCCGAGGTTCACGATCGTCAGGGACGTCCCGTACGACCGGCGGGCTACGACGATGGCCTCGTTCCCGATGTGCGACGCCTGTGCGGCCGAGTACCGCGATCCGTGCGACCGCAGGTTCCATGCCCAGCCGGTCTGCTGCCCGGACTGCGGCCCGGCTCTTCTCCTGCTGGACGGCCGGGGCCGTCCCAGGGAGGGGGATCCCATCCTGGAGGCGGGCGCGGTGCTGCGGTCGGGAGGAGTCGTGGCGGTGAAGGGGCTGGGGGGTTATCACCTCGCGGTCGACGCCACGCGGGCGGCGGCCGTACAGGCTCTGCGGGCGCGTAAGGGTCGGGAGGACAAGCCGTTCGCGGTCGTGGTCGCCGATGTGGTCGCCGCGAGGGAGTTGTGCGTGGTCGGGCCGGTCGCCGAGCGGCTGCTGACCGGGCCCGCCCGGCCGATCGTCGTGTTGCCGCGGCGCGCGGCCGGTATCGCGGCGCCCGCCGTCGCGGCGCATCAGGGCACGGCGCATCAGGGCACGGCGCATCAGGGCACGGCGCATCAGGGCACGGCGCATCCCACCACCGCGAAACACGCGGACGCGGAGACTGCTGAGGGCATGGGCACGCCGGTAAGGATCGCCGATGCGGTGGCGCCGGGTGAGAACCGCCTGGGGATCATGCTGCCGTACACGCCTGCTCATCATCTTCTGGCCCGCGAGCTGGCCCGGCCGTACGTGCTGACCAGCGGGAACATTTCCGACGAGCCCATCGTGTACCGGGACGGGGAGGCGGTGGACCGGCTGGGAGGGCTGGTGGACGCCTTTCTGGTGCACGACCGGGAGATTCACGCGCGCGCGGAGGATTCCGTGGTCGTCCTCGCCGGTGACCGCGAGATCCCGGTGCGCAGGTCGCGGGGGTTCGCCCCGCGGCCGCTGCGGCTCCCCCGGCCGGTACGGCGTGCGGTGCTCGCGTGCGGCGCGGAGCTCAAGAGCACGTTCTGCCTGGCCAAAGGTGAGCACGCGTTCCTGTCCCCGCATGTGGGTGATCTGGAGAACTACGAGACGTTGCGGGCCTTCACCGATGGGATCGCTCATTTCCGGCGGCTGTTCGACGTGGCTCCGCGGGTGGTGGCCTACGACACGCACCCGGAGTATCTGTCGACGAAGTACGCGCTGGATCTGCCCGGGGTGGATCTGGTCGCGGTGCAGCACCATCACGCGCACATCGCGTCCTGTCTGGCCGACGCGGGAGAGGAAGGGCCGGTCATCGGGGTGGCCTTCGACGGGACGGGATACGGCGCCGACGGCACGCTGTGGGGTGGCGAGGTGCTGGTCGCCGATCTGGCCGGGTTCACCCGCGCCGCGCATCTGGCCGCGGTGCCGATGCCGGGCGGCGCGGCCGCGGTCAGGCAGCCGTGGCGGATGGCGGTGGCTCATCTGGACGCCGCCTTCGACGGCGCGCCGCCGGAGGGTCTCGCGGTACGGGCCAGGAACGCCTCCCAGTGGGATCGGGTGTCGGCGGTGGCCCGGTCGGGGGTGAACTCGCCGCTCACTTCCAGCGTGGGGCGGTTGTTCGACGCCGTGGCGGCGATGTGCGGGTTTCGCGACCGCGTCACGTTCGAGGGGCAGGCGGCGGTCGCGCTGGAGCAGCGGGCCGATCTGACCGAGGAGGGCGCGTATCCGGTCAGGGTCGAGAACGTTGCTCCCTTGCTGGTCAGAGGTGACGACCTCATCCGCGCGGTGGCCGCCGACCTGCTCGGCGGCGTGGATCCGGGGGTGGTCTCCGCGCGGTTCCACAATGGGCTCGTCGCCGCCACGGCGGCCGCGTGCGCGCTGGTGCGCGACGGCGCCGGGACGGGCTCCGGGATCGGCGGTGAAACCGGTAGAGGGATCGGCACCGTGGCGTTGTCGGGTGGCGTCTTCCAGAACGGGCTGCTGCTGGGCCGGCTGGCGGGGACGCTTGAGGAGCGTGGTTTCCGCGTTCTGACCCATCGGCGCGTACCGCCGAACGACGGGGGGATCAGCTTCGGCCAGGCCGCCGTGGCGGCCGCCCGTGACACGGCGGACCAGTGAGGTGGCCGGTGGTGCGCCTGGCAGGTGACCATGGGCCATGGTGGACGCGGGGAGGCGGAGCGTGAGGTCAGGGTTCCGCGTGCCGGTCGAGGCCGAGCGTGGCGATGAGGTCTTCGTGGAGCTCGAACCAGACACGGTGGCAGGAGTCGACGTCGGTGCGGTCGACCCAGGAGTTCTCCCCGTCTCGGGCGCGCGCCAGGGCTGTGGTGAAGCGTGTGTCGTATCCGCGGAACCGTGTGAGGACGCCCCCGAGCCGGTCTGCGAGTGGCAGGAATGCGCGGTCGATGTCGGCGAGCTCGGAGAGGATTCTGGCGTCCCAGGCGGGATCGGAGTGGTCGTTGACGGCGAGCCGATCTCCGGCGGTGGGCCGGAGTTGCCAGTCGGTGCAGGCTCGTAGCAGGAGGGCGTTCAGCGGGAGGAACTCGCGGTAGACGTCACGGACCTCCTCGGTACCGCCGACGCGTGCGAGCTCGGCCGCGAGCCGGCGCTCGTTCTCGGCTCGGCCCGGTTCGGTCAACGACCAGCCTCCTGTGCCGGCGAAGGCGGTGTGCGCGACCCACCCGCGTGCCTCGGCGTCGCGCAGCTCCTCTTCCGTCTCGGCCGCGTCGAGCCCGTACCGATGAGCGATCACCGGGGTGTCCGCGAACCCGATGACGCGCACGGCGTGCAGGACCAGGAGGCCGGGCGCAGAGTCCCGCGTCACGATCCGGCGTCCTGTCGTGCCGCCACCGCCGACGGCGGGACGGGCGAGGGTCGCCACGGACGGGCGTCGAGCGCATCCGCGCCCAGGCCCAGAAGACGCTCACGCGCGTCCTGCTCGCGGCGGGCCTGGACGTGGTCAGCGTGCATGGTGTGCGCGATGTCGTGCTTGCATGGCATGCAGCTCATGATCCACAATCGACCAAGCGTCGTCAACATTCTGTTGAAAGGCAGGGGTGGATGATCGTACCTCTCATGGAGGCCGTCGCCGACACCTGCGGGGGCAAGGCCGGCGCACTCGGCGCGCTGCTCCGCGCGGGTCTGCCGGTTCCCGACGGCTTCGTCGTCTCGTTCGCCGCTTACCGCGCGGCCGTCCGCGACCTGGACCTCGGGCGGTCCGGCGGCGAGTCGGACGATCTCGCCGCGGCGCGGCAGGTGATCGAGGCCCGGCCGGTCCACGCCACCGTGATCGACGCGCTGGGACGCGCACTCGCCGAGCTCGGCGATCCGCTTGTGGCCGTAAGATCATCGGCAGCGAACGAGGACACCGGTCAGACATCGGCGGCCGGTCGGCATGAGAGCTTTCTCGCTGTGCACGGAGTCGGCGAGGTCGCCGATGCCGTACGTGCCTGCTGGGCCTCGCTGTTCTCTCCACGTGCCGTCGGCTACCGGGGTGCCTCCGGCCGCGACGTCCAGCCTTGCGACGATCTTGTGATGGCCGTCATCGTCCAACGCCATCTGGATGCCGAGGTGTCCGGGGTCATGTTCACACCCGCGGACCCGGACGACGCGACCGAGATCGAGGCATCCTGGGGACTCGGCCCCAGCGTCGTCGGAGGCACGGTCACCCCTGACGCCTACCGCGTCGCCGAGGACGGGTCGGTCACACGCACCGTCGCAGACAAACGGACCCGGCTTGACCGGAGCGGCACGCAGCTCGTCATTCGCGACGTGCCCAGCCGTGTCCGGGAGCAGCCGACGATCGACGACGCGACCGCCACACAGCTCGCCAAGCTGGGCAAGGAGATCGCTGCCGTACTCGGTGGACCGCAGGACATCGAGTGGGCGATCGTCGACGGCCGCACCTGGGTTCTGCAGGCACGGCCGGTCACCGCCGCACCCCCACCGCCGGCATCGCCTTCCAGCGCCTCGGACACCCCGGCCGCCTCACTCACCGGAACCCCGGGCAGCCACGGGACCGTAACCGGCACCGCGAGAATCGTCCGCGGTCTCGGCGACTTCGCGCGCGTGCGGCCGGGCGACATCCTCGTCTGCCCCTTCACCGACCCCGCTTGGACGCCGCTGCTGCGCATCGCCGCCGGCGTCGTCACCGAAACCGGAGGCGTGCTCTCGCACGCCGCGATCGTCGCTCGCGAGCACGCCATCCCCGCCGTCCTCGGCATCCCGAACGCGACGAGCAGGCTCCACGACGACACCGTCATCACCGTCGACGGCACCGCCGGCACCGTCACGGCGGCAAACGCCTGACCTGATCACTTCCGTCCCCGGCCGGGAGCGATTGCCAGAAGTCGCACGCCGCCGATGTAGCGTGACTGCCGGCGGTCGCAACGGCACGGACCCCATCCCGTTCGCCGACGATGATCGCGCCACCCGGCCGCGCACGGCCGCTGCCGGACCAGGAGCCGATCCCACACCTTCTACGGATCGAAAGGAGCTGGGAAGCGGGCCCGCACGGACACCGCGCCCCTGACTACCGATGGCAACGCCTATCAGATCGCGTGGCTGGTGCGGCACGCCCTGGACGCGCCGCCATCGCGGTGGCTCGGACTGAACAGCGCCAACGCCGCACTGACGGTCATCGAGTACCGCACCGGCCTGCCGCCCACGATCGTGATGTTCAACGACATGAGTCACCTCCCGGCCGACCTGCGTTGGACCGGGTTCCCCGCAGGCACGAGGCCGTGAGGTGGCTCCTCCCGTCCGTACGCGCTGCTCGGCGACGTGACGCCGGCCGGGTACCGCATGCTCGGCGTGGAGCGCGCGGGGGCTCATCGCACGGACCTGAGCGGAGGGCCGTCGGTGATAAGTTGACCTTCATGCATCGTCTTTCGCGTGTGGTGTTCTGGCGGCCGAAACTGGAACGGCCGTAGCGCACGCGATACAGGGCCGTCTCGGAGATCGGCCCTGCGCCTCTCGGTTCGGGCCCGTCCTCTGACGGCCCCAGTCCGACAGGAGGATCCCCCGTGTCCGACCCCACTTCCCTGGTCGAGGTCCGCGCCCGAATCGATGCGCTCGACGGTGAGCTGGTCCGTCTGCTGGCAGGCCGGCAGGCTCTGGTCCGGCGGGCGGCCGCGTTCAAGGCCGACGAGCAGGCCGTACGCGCCCCCGGCCGCGTGGAGCAGGTCGTTCAGGCGGCCCGTGCGCGCGCCATGGGCGCCGGGTTGTCCCCGAGCGTGGCCGAGGCCGTGTGGCGCGCCATGATCGCCGCTTTCATCGATCTCGAACTGGCCGAGCACCGAGCCGGTGCTTCCTCTCAGGACGCCGGCGACGGCCAGGACGGAGAACGCTGATGGCGACCGCGGGACAGGTGATCGCGTTCGCGACGGTGATACAGCTGGGCGCCATGTCCCCCGGCCCCGACTTCGCTGTCGTCGTACGACAGGCGGCCGTCACCGGACGCCGGGGTGGGATGGCGGCGGCGCTCGGCGTGGCCTGCGGCGTGTTCGTGTGGGCCACCGCCGCCGCCCTCGGAGTGGCGGCCCTGCTGGCCACATCGGCGACGGCCTTCACCATCACGAAGATCGCAGGTGCCGGATACCTGCTCTATCTGGGTGCCAGGTCGCTGCAGCAGGCGTACCGCGGTTCCGGGGCTCCGCTGGAGACGACGGCAGGAACGGCCAACGAAAGCGGTGTCGGCGACGGATTCCGTCGCGGACTGTTGTGCAACCTGCTCAATCCGAAGGCCGCCGCGTTCTTTGTCGCGTTGATGCCACAGTTCCTCGGGAACTACCCCGCGACCGCCGACACTCTCGCGCTCTCGGCCATCGCCGTGCTGATCACCGGGACGTGGTTCGTCGTCCTGGCCAACGTGGTCGGCGCACTCCGCGCGTTCTTCACCCGGCAACGGGTCCGCCGCGCTCTCGACGCCGGGAGCGGAGCGGTGCTGATCGGCCTGGGGGTGCGTCTGGCCGCCACCTCCAACTGAGCGCGCCACCGGCGGTGCCCCCGTGCGTGGCGAAGATGCACACTCGACCGACCAGAAGCGTGCCGAGCAGGGTTCGAGAAGCGGGACGCGAAGCCGCCGCCGGGCGGGCACGGGGCGGCTCGGCACCGTTAGGTCACATTCGTCCGGCCGGCGTCAGGAGCTCGTGAGGATGACGAGTCGCTGGGTCGCCCGGGTCATCGCGACATAGCGGTCGACCGCTCCTTCGATGTCCTTGCCGAACGCCTCCGGGTCGATGAGGACGACCAGGTCGAACTCGAGCCCCTTCGACAGTTCCGGAGCCAGTGACCGGACGCGGGACGTCTCCTGGAACGTGGGGTCGCCGATGACGCAGGCGATCCCTTCGGCATGCTCGGCGAGCCAGCTGTCGAGGATCGAGCCCAGATCCGAAACGGATCCGTGAACGACGGGGACGCCGCTGCTGCGGATGGAAGTCGGCACGTTGGCATCCGGGAGCACGGCCCGGATGACCGGCTCGGCCTCCGCCATGACCTCTTCCGGCGTCCGGTAGTTGATGCTCAGGGAGGCCAGGTTGATCCGGTCCAGCCCGATCCGTTCGAGCCGTTCCTGCCACGACTCGGTGAACCCGTGCCTGGCCTGGGCACGGTCCCCGACGATGGTGAAGCTCCGGGACGGGCAGCGGAGCAGCAGCATCTGCCACTCCGCGTCGGTGAGTTCCTGAGCCTCGTCCACGACGATGTGCGCGAACGGGCCGGCGAGCCGGTCCGGGTCGATGGTGGGCAGCTCGGACTCGTCGACCAGATTTCGCTGGAGGTCCTCTCGGCGCAGCTGCGTCACGAGGCCTTCGCCGTCGTCGTCGGCGTCGATCAGGTTGTCGACGACCTGGGCCATGCGCTCGCGTTGGACGGCGAGAGCGGCTTCCTGCCTGCGCCTGCGTCGTGACGCCTCCGGGTCGCCGAGCCGCTGCCCCGCCGCGTCCAGGAGCGGCAGGTCGGACACCGTCCAGGCCTGGGCGTCCTCGCGCTGCAGCTTCCGAATGTCGTCGGGGCTGAGCCAGGGAGCGCACAGCCGCAGGTAGGCGGGCACCGACCACAGGTCTCCGACGAGGTCGGCCGCCTCGATCAGCGGCCACGCGCGGTTGAAGGTCGTGAGCAGCTCCCTGTTCCGCAGCAGCGACTTGCGGAGCAGGTCAGCCGGTGCTTCGTCGTCGTGCTTGTCCACCAGGATCGTGAGCAGCTCTTCCCAGATCTGGTCGCGCGCCTCGTTGTGCGGAGTGCCGGGTTCTGGTGCTTCGAACGCCTCGGCCCAGTCACCCGGGCTCAGCCAGATGTCGGACCAGGGGGTCGTGACCGTCATCCCCTTGGTGGGCGGGTTCTCGTAGAACCTGACGGCCGGTTCGATCGCCTTCACCAGGTCCGCGGACGACTTCAGGCGGGCCACGTCCGCGTCGGTCTCGATCGCCGCCGCGGCTCCCTCGGCGACGAGGTCCCGCAGGGTGCAGGTCTGCACACCCTCCTCTCCCAGGCTGGGGAGGACGTCGGCGACGTAGGCCAGGTAGGGCTGGTGCGGACCGACGAACAGCACGCCGCCCCGGCGGTGACCGAGGCGAGGGTCGGAGTAGAGGAGGTAGGCGGAGCGGTGCAGCGCGACGACGGTCTTCCCCGTACCCGGGCCGCCGTCGACGACGAGAGCGCCGCGGGATCCCGCGCGGATGATGGCGTCCTGGTCGGCCTGGATGGTGCCGAGCACGTCTCGCATCCGTGGCGACCTGCTGCTGCCCAGGCTGGCGATGAAGGCGGACTGGTCGTCGAGCGCGGCGTGCCCTTCGAACCCGCCGGAGGTGAACACCTCGTCCCAGTAGTCGCTGATCCGGCCGCGGGTCCAGCGATACCTACGGCGGCTGGCCAGACCCATCGGGTTGGCGTGGGTGGCTCCGAAGAACGGCTCGGCCGCGGGAGAGCGCCAGTCGAGCAGCAGCCGACGACCCGCGCTGTCCGTGAGGCCGAGCCGTCCGACGTACACGGGCTCGGAATCGTCCGCGCCGACCATGCGTCCGAGGCACAGGTCCAAACCGAAGCGACGCAGTACGCGCAGGCGGGCGGTCAGCCGGTGGATCTCCATGTCCCGGTCCATCGCCTGCCGGCCTTGGCCGCCGGGCGCCTTGCGCTCGGCGTCGAGGCGGTCGGACAGGTCGGCGATCGACCGCTCGAGGCTCTCCGCGATGGCCGCGAAGTGCTGCTCATCGTCGGCGATCAGCGTCGGGTCGGCCTTGCGGGAGAGGCTGTCGGGAAGGTCGAACGCGCTGGTAGTCGCGCGGTTCACGTCATCAGCTCCGATCTGAGGTCGCTTGCGACCACGACGCGCACCAGGGCGCCCGAACCGGTGTTACGGGCCGGGTGGCCATGACGGGCGACGCTCCGCCTGACCGTGGACCCCATGGCCGTTACCGGTTCAGGTCGCAGGGTGCGCAGGTTCTCATGTTCTGGGTTCTGGCTCGGCGATCCCGCGTGGTCCACGCGGGCACGGACGGCTCTTCTCAGCCGACCGCGTCGAGGAGCAGCTTCGCGGCCACCGTCGCCCCGTCGGAGCGGATCGTGCCGGCCACGACGGTCGCTCGTGCGCGGGTCTCCGGGGTCAGGACCGTTTTGAGCGCGACGGACAGGGACTCGAAGGTCGGCGTCGGACCCTCGTGAGCCACGCCGACGCCCAGGTCGGCCACCCGGCCCGCCCAATACGGCTGGTCCGCGATCTGGGGTACCACCACCTGAGGCGCGCCGGCCCGGGAGGCGGTCGTCGTGGTGCCCGCGCCGCCGTGGTGCACGACGGCGGCCACCCGGCCGAACAGTGCCTGCTGGTTGACCTCGCCGACGACGAAGCAGTCCTCGGCGTCGTCGATCGGGGCCAGCCCCGCCCAGCCGCGGGCGAGGAGTACGCGGCGGCCCTGCGCACGGACCGCCTCGATGGCGACCTGGGCGACGTCCGTCGACGCGCGCATGGGCATGCTGCCGAAGCCCACGTACACCGGTGGTGCGCCCGCCTCCAGGAACGCCTCCAGCCCCTCCGGGAGCGGACGGTCGTCGGGCAGGATCCACGCCCCGGTCTGCACGACGTCGAGGTCCGGCGTCTCCTGCCACGGGTCCAGGGTCGGGTCCGTCGCCAGCCACGGCCGGTCGCCGATGACGTAGTCGCGGACGTCGTCCACCGGTGGCAGGCCGATCGACGCCCGATTGCTGTTGAGCGCCTCACCGAACAGCGTGTTGATGCTCTCGGCGTCCAGGTCCCACAGCACCCGGTTGTCGGTCACCTCCGGCGGGAAAGGCCGGCCCGGATACGCCAGCGGCGGATGGTGCGGCGACGGCAGGGTGAGCTGCTGGAAGGTCACGGACACGGAGCGGATGCCCAGTTTCTCGGCCACCGACCGCGCGCCGGCCGCGGCCGGCATCAGGCCGGTCGCAACCAGCACGTCACATCCCTCGGCCGCCGCGATGACCGAGTCGAACTGGCCGGCGATCAACTCGGCCGCGCGCTGGGGCAGGGATGACGGCGGCGGCGCCCCGGTCGTCAGCGCGCGCGCCGACCGGCCGACCGGCACCAGCGGCACGCCGGCACCGGCCAGCCGCTGCGCGAAGTCCTCGTCCGGTGGCGCGCACACGCGCACCTCCGCGCCGAATGCCCGCAACCGCACCGCCAGCGCCACCAGCGGTTCGACGTCCCCGCGCGACCCATACGTCGACAACAACACCCGCACTTCGTGTCCCCCAATTTCCGCAGGTTCTGGCTGCGTCCGATGATTCTGGGGCACGACCCGGGTCTTGTGGCAAGCCCCCCGGTGCGCTATACGTTGAGAGTGGAAAGGCGCGGGTACTCCCCTTTCCCCTTTCATCGTCCGTTGTGGACGGGCAAGCCCTTCGCGAAGCGGCGCGGTCAGGTACATGACGGCCCTCCAGGTCGGCGGAGTGGGCCCGCCCAGCAGGGTGCCCGCGCCGACGCCTAGCGCTCGGGAGAGACCTTCTTCGGCCAGAGGGTGTAGCTCACCGGCCACAGCAGAGCGATCAGCGGGACCTTGGCCGTGCCCACCATGAACTGCGACAGCGCCTCGGTGCGCGCCGGATCGCCGATGAGCCAGACCATCGCGAGAAGGAGAGCGCAGGTGATGCCGTACGCGGCGACGATGCGCAGCCAGATGAGCCACTCGTAGCGGGCGCGTGCCATCCCGCCCGCCGGGGGCTTCCACGGCGGGGGTCCACCGGCGAACCGGTGGGAGATCCAGGCGTCGGCCCACCTGATCGTCCGGTGGCCGAACATCACGGAGAATCCCAGGTAGGCGGCGGCGAGTCCGTGCTGCCAGGTGGCGACCGCTCCCCCGCGGATGTCGATGACGGTGGCCACGAGCAACACGAGGTCCAGCAGCGGAACGGCCAGCAGCAGCGCCCCGCCGGTCCGTCGCATGCGCAGCGCGTAACGTGCCAGGAGTCCAAGGCCCAGGAACACCCAGAAGCCCACTTCGCACCCAATGATCAACGCGAGCACCCGCTCACCACCTCCCCTTCCAGCCTGGGCCATCCGGGATGCGGTGGGCGTCGTCGGCGATGATGAACCGGCCTGCATCCTTCGATGTACGCCGGGTGGTACCCGCGTGGGACGGGACGGGTCCTGAGCCGTGGTGGGATGGGCGGATGACGACTCCCAGCAGGCAGGAGGTGGCGGCGGCGGTGGCCGCCTTCGCCGCGGGGCTGGTCCTGCTCGCGGGTGGGGCCTACATGCACAGGGGTGCGGCGGTGGGGCTCTTCGTGCTTCCCCTGGCCGTGACGTGCTGCGGGGTGGCCCTCCGGAAGCGGGCGCCCGTCGTGGCGCTGGTGCTGGGCGCCGTCGCCCTCGTGGGTGACGTCCTGCTCGGCCCCTCGCTGGGTACCGTGCTGATCGTCACGGACAACATCTATGCCGGGGTGCTGTACGGGCCGCGCCCGCTCGGGCGGATCATGCTGTGGATCACCTCGATCGGCGCGATCGGGGTCGGTGCGCTCCTGGGGCTGATGGTCGGGGACTGGCGGGTGCCGGCCGCCATGGCGGTCCAGGCGGCCCTGGTGGGGGTGGTCCCGGTCACGACGGCGATCGCCGTACGCCAGCACCGGGACCAGGCCGTGGCCGAGCGGGCCAGGGCCGAGCAGGTGGCCCGCCTGGCGGAGCTCGACCGGCGGGCCGCCGTGTCCGCCGAACGCACCCGGATGGCGCGCGAACTGCACGACATGGTCGCCAACCATTTCAGCGCGATCGCCATCCAGTCGAGCGCGATGCTCGCCCGCGCCGATCTGGACGCGGCGGCCACGCGGAAGATCGTGGAGTCGATCAGGGAGAACAGCGTCCAGGGCATGGCGGAGATGCGGACGATGATCGGTTTCCTGCGCGAGGACGGTGAGGAGATCGAGGCCAGGCGGCACCGGTTGTCGGATGTCGAGACGTTGATCGCGCGGACCGGTTTCCCGGTGGAGCTGAGCGTGGGCGGGACCTCGCGCGACCTGCCCGCCGCCGTGGACCTCGCGGGTTACCGCATCCTGCAGGAGTCGTTCACGAACGTGCTCAAGCACGGCACCGACCGGGGCGCGCGGGTGCTGCTCCGCTATCGGCCCGACGTGGTCGAGCTGACCGTGCTGAACGACGTGGGCGCTCGTCCCTCCGGGCTGCCGGGGGCGGGAGCCGGTCTGGTCGGCATGCGGGAGCGCGCCACGCTGCTCGGCGGATCCTTCGAGGCCGGGCCGTACGGGAGCGGCTGGCGGGTGTGGGTGGAGCTGCCGACGGGTCCGGCCACCCCGGCCGGGTTGTTCTGGCCCGCGCGGACGCGGGCGGCGGAGCCGCGCGAGGAGGTGCCGGGTGAGCCGGGTGGCGTGGCGCCGGGTGCGGCGCGTGTCGAGCGGGACAAGGAGCTGTCGTGATCCGGGTACTGGTGGCCGACGATCATGCCGCGGTGCGCGCGGGACTCGTCCTCATCTTGGAGGGCGCGTCCGACATCGAGGTGGTCGGCGAGGCGGGTGACGGGCGGTCCGCGGTCGACATGGCGGTGCGGCTGCGCCCGGACGTCGTCCTGATGGATGTGCGGATGCCTCGCCTCGACGGGATATCGGCCACTCGTGAGCTCGGTGGTGTGGCGGACGTCCTCATCCTGACGACGTTCGACCTCGACGAGTACGTCTTCGGCGCGTTGCGGGCGGGAGCGGCGGGGTTCCTGCTGAAGAACACCGACGCGGAGTCCCTGGTGTCGGCCGTACGGCTGGTCGCCCGTGGCGAGGGGCTGATCTCGCCGTCCGTCACCCGCAAGCTGATCGCCGCGTTCTCCGGGGGGCCCGACGTCGATCCGGCGGCGGTGGAGTCGCTGACCCCGCGAGAACGCGAGGTCCTGGCGGGGCTGGGCCGGGGGTTGTCCAACGCCGAGATCGCGCGGTCGCTCGGCATGGCCGAGGCGACCGCGAAGACCCATGTCAGCCGGGTGCTGGCGAAGCTCGGGTTGCAGAGCAGGGCGCAGGCCGCCGTCTTCTGGTCCGGCCTGTGATCCGGATCATGCTCCACCGGCCGTTCCGGCAGCGGTGACAGCGGTGAGGGCGGCGGCGAGCGCGGTGGCGGCCGATCCCGCGTTACGGCCGTGGAGGAGTTCGGTGCGATGGACCAGGCGAGGAGTGGTGAGCGGCACCGCACGGACTCCGGGCCGGCCCGCCGCCGCCGGAGCGGGCAGGACCACGAGCCCGTGACCGGCGGCGACGAGCGCGATGAGGGCCGAGGCGTCGGTTCCCTCGTAGCGGATCGAGGCGGCCGGGTTGTCGGACTGAGCCGCCGTACGCAGGTCGGGCAGCGGGGCGGCCACCTCGGGGGCGTCGATCCAGCGGGCGTCCAGGAGGTCGTCCAGACGCAGACCTGTCCGCCGGGCGAGTGGATGCGCGTCGGGCAGGATCACGGCGAGACGTTCCTCGGCGACCGCGACGCCCGTGATCGTATCGACGTCCAACAGGTGTAGCGGGTCACCGGGCGCGGCCACTCCGTCGACGAGGCCGAAGGAGCACTCGCCGGTCGCGACGGCGGTGACGACTGCCTGGCGTCCGGCGACCCGTACGGTGACGTCCAGGCTGGGCATGGAGCGGCGTATCCCGGTGAGAGCGTGCGCGATCCGGGCCGTCATGGCCGACGGCGTCAGGTCGAGCAGGAGATGTCCGGGCGGTTCCGCGGCCGCCCGGAGGACGTCGGCCCTGGCCGCGTCCAGGCGCAGCAGGATCGGGGCCGCGTGGTCGAGCAGCCGCTCCCCCGCCTCGGTCGGGCCGACCGGGCGCCGGTGCAGTAGCGGGGTGCCGAGGTCGCTTTCGAGTGCCGCGATGTGCTGGGAGATCGCGGACTGGGTGTAGCCGAGCTGCCTGGCGGCGGTCGAGAAGGACCCGCAGCCGGCCACCGCCACGAAGGTGCGCAGGAGATGGGGGTCCACTCGATCAGTATCGCTTATCGAGCGAGCGTGAATCATCGTTGGCGCTGAACCACCGGATCGGTCGAGGATGGCGGCATGTCCGCAACCTCATCCGCCTTCACCGCCCGGGTCGCCGTCGTCGGCGACCGCTCCCCGCACGTGCGCGCGCATGCCCGCGTCCCCTTCCTGCTGAACGCTCTTCGCGACCGTGAGCAACTCGATCTCGACGCGTACTGGATCCCCACCGGTGACGCGGAGGACGAGCGCGCGCTGGAGGGGTTCGACGGCGTCTGGCTCGTGCCGGGCAGTCCGTACCGCAGCGAGGCCGGCGCGGTCGCCGCGGTGCGCGCGGCGCGCGAGCGGGGGATCCCGTTCCTCGGCACGTGCGGGGGCTTCCAGCACGCTCTGCTGGAGTACGCCCGCGACGTCTGCGGGCTGGCCGATGCCGCGCACGACGAGAACACTCCCGGTGAGGAGCGCCCGCTGATCGCGCCGCTCGTCTGTTCGCTCGTCGGTCATGAAGGGGCGGTGCGGGTCGCGCCGGGGTCGCTGGCCGAGAGGGTGCTGGGGACGAACCGGACGGTGGAGCGCTACCACTGCTCCTATGGGGTGAATCCGTACTATCTGGATGTTTTGCGCGAGCACGGCATGCGCCTGACCGGGTTCGACGACGCGGGCGAGGTGCGCATCGCGGAACTGGCGGACCATCCGTTCTTCCTGTGCACGCTGTTCCAGCCCGAACTCTCCCGAGGTGAGTCCCAGCCCCATCCGGTCATCCGGGCCTTCGCCGCAGCGGTCGCCGCGCACGCCGCCTCCACGATGCGCGCCTGACCCGCCCGCGGAGCGGGAACCTCCCGGCGGAGCCGCGCGGACGGCGAGTACGGTGGGCGAGCATGGGCACGCGCGATTACGGACAGTAACTCCTTTGGGGGGAGGAGGGTCCGTGGGACGGATGGTCATGGCTCGCGTGGTGGCGGTGTCGCTCGTACTCGCCGGCTGCGCGGCCACGTACGGGAACGAGCGGGCGCCGGTCACCGTCAGTCCCTCGTCCTCCGTTCGGTCGCCGCATCCGTCGGTGACGCCGCGCCAGTACCCGGCCCAGGGGAAGTTCGTCGTCGACCGGACGCAGGTGACCAGGTCGAACGGCACGTACACGGCCGACGGCGTCAACCTGTCGGCGATCCTCGTCACGAATTCGGGCAAGCTGACCACGACCAGCCCGCAGATCGACAAGACCGGTGACGCCGCGTCGAACAGCGAGAGCGGCTTCTTCGGCGTCAACTCCGCGGTCCTGGTCCAGTCGGCCGGGACCGCCGTGATCTCGGGCGGCTCTGTGACGACGGACGGCGTGGGCGCCATCGCCCTGTTCGCCTATGGGCAGAAGTCCTCGCTGTCGATGACCGGGGGCACGATCGAGGCGAGCGGTGAATACTCGCGCGGCGCGATAGCGGCGGACAGGGGGAAGGTGACCCTCGCCAGGGTGAAGGTCACGACGTCGGGGGATCACGCCTCGACGGTGACGGCGTCCCGGGGAGACGGCGAGATCGTCGTGGTCGGCGGCGAGTTGTCCACGTCCGGGCGGTACTCCGCCGGCGCGTACGCCCTGGGCACGATCACGTGCACCGGGGCACGCATCACCGCGGCGCAGTCCGAAGGGCTGGTGATCGACGGGGCGGGCTCGATCTCCCTGAAGGACTGCCTCGTGAGGGGCGCGGTCGGCGCCCGGCTCTACCGGTACACCGGCCGTCGTCCAGGACGGGCCGTCCTCACCGTGAACGGGGGCAGGCTGATCGCCGAGAGGGGCGATGCGTTCCAGGTGAGCAGCACGGCGGCGCTGATCACGGTGAAAGGGGGCGCCCGGGTGGAGAACAGCGGGGGGCTGATCAACGCCACGCGGTACGGGCAGGCGGCGCTCGTCGTGGACGGCGGCAGGCTCACCGGCGACATCGTCACCGACGAGACCAGCGAGGCGTCGGTCGCGCTCCACGAGGGAGCGCGGCTGACCGGGCGTATCTCCACGGCGGCGGTCGCCCTCGACCGGCCCAGCAGGTGGAACGTGACCGACGACTCCGCGCTCACCGCGCTCACCGGCGCCGTGCTGAAGAACGGGGTCGTCGAGAACATCGTGGGAAACGGGCACGATGTGCGCTACGACGCCCGCCTGCCCGCCAACGCGCCCCTGGCGGGCAGGACCTACTCCCTCGCCAAGGGGGGAAAGCTGCTTCCTCGCCGCTGACGCCGGGACGGCGTGACCCCGGCTCAGCCGAGCTCGTAGTCCAGGACGAAGGAGTGGGTGCCGTTCTCCGCCTCGATCCTGCCCTCTCCGCGCAGGCCGGCGAGCTCGCCGGTGCCGGAGGTGGGGACGATCAGCCAGCGCATCCACTGGACGCCGTTCTCGCTGCCCGCGCTGTGCTGCAGGACGAAGGTTCCCTTGCGGCCGCTCAGGGTGCCCTCGACGTGCTCGATCCCGGTGTACGCCGCGGGACCCGCGTCGGTCCCGACGGTGAGGATCTCGGTGGCGCTGGTCCCCTCGATGTCGCCCTGGAAGGTCTTGGTGA
Source organism: Microtetraspora sp. AC03309 (assembly GCF_020826795.1). Lineage (NCBI taxonomy): Bacteria > Bacillati > Actinomycetota > Actinomycetes > Streptosporangiales > Streptosporangiaceae > Microtetraspora > Microtetraspora sp. AC03309. The sequence goes on from NZ_JADDIL010000012.1 coordinate 141,239, forward strand.
TGCGGACCCGGCTGATCGTCGCGCCCTCGCGCCGGTCGGTGGCCATCTCGTCCCAGGCGGTGATGTCGAAGGTGCCGGTAGCCCGCGTGGTCATTGTGATCATCTCGCTCGTAGAGGTAGGCGTGTTCGGACAGGCTCGATCCTGCCCGCCGTACCTGTCAACTGATGTCAGGTATCGGTCGGACGTGCCACGGCGGACGGCGGACGGCGGCTCCGCGGTGGCCGCGGTGAGCCCGGCGTGATCGCGAAGCGCGGTCCAAGGCGGGGTCCCGGGCGTGCTCTCGCTGCCGTGTTCGATCGGCGGGCACAGTCGCGGAGGGACGTCCTCTCCCCGGGAGTGAGGAATTTCCTCCGATCTCGTCAAGGTGGTACCGCCGGGTACCGGCGCTGGCTCATGATCTGTGTCATGCGTTCTCCGCGACTGCTCCCCCCGACCTCCGCCGAGCCGATACGGACGGTGCCCTCCCGCCACGCGGTTCGCGGACCGTTACGCCAATGTTGACCTCTCCCTTCCCCGCCCACGGCGGCAGGAGCGCCGCCGACCGGGTGTTCGGCTCGACCGCCACCACCCCGCGCAAGGCGCGGGCCTTCGCCCGGGGCCAGCTCGCCAGGTGGGAGCTGCCGCAGCTCGCCGACACCGTCGAGCTGCTCACGTCCGAGCTGGTGACCAACGCCATCCGGGCCACGGAAGCGGTGTCGGACCTGCCGGTGGCCTCGTCGGTGTTCCCCGTGGCCCTGCGGATGATCGCGCTGCGGCTGCTGCTGTCCCCCGGAAGCGTCGTGATCGAGGTCTGGGACGTCAGCGCCCAGATGCCGGACACCGGCCGGGCCGACACCCCGGACGACCTGCGGGAGGGCGGCAGGGGGCTGGCCCTGGT
>NZ_JADDIL010000013.1:0-141607 GCF_020826795.1 Microtetraspora sp. AC03309
CACCGACACGCCCGTCCCCACCCCCACGGGAAAGCCCATCACCGTCACCAAGGTCACGCCGATACACCGCAGTAACGACGCGACCTGGATTTCGGGCGCGGTGGTCGACGCCGCGACCTTGGCACGGATCAACGGTGAGATGAAGGCATTCGGCGGGTACGTGGCCGACGAACGCGCGGACGCTGTGATGCGGGCCGCCGGCGCGGTCGAGGCGACCTCCTCGACGGTCGAGTTGGAACTGACGGGCAACCATCCGAAACCCGTAAGGATCACCAACGTGCGCACCGTCTCGCAGTGCGACGAGCCGCTGAAGGGCACCGTGTTCTTCTCGGGGCCGCAGGGAACGTCCGACACGGTCCGCATCGGGTTCGATCTGGACGAGACGTCGCCGATCGCCCACTATGCCAAGCCTGACCCCAACGACGGCCCGCCCCTGCTGTACGGGGACTACTTCGCCGACCACAAATACACCCTGGAGCAGGGCGAACAGACGACGTTCCGCCTGGCCGCCCGTACGTCCGAGAAGTACTGCGAATATCGCTTCAGGTTCGAACTCATCGTCGACGGCAAGCCGGCGGAGCAGATCATCCCCGAAGACGGGCCGCCGTTCAAGGTGACGGCCGAGGTACGAAAGGGTGAGTACGCGCTCGCACCCCTGGACTGCTCGGCCTATCGGAGCCGCTATGCCAGCAAGCTCTTCTATTCGGGCACGATTCCATCATCCGACTTTCCGGCCTGGATTCCCATGAGCAAAGCCCAGTCGGTGTGCGGGTGAACGTCTGTCTCCCGCGGGCCGTTTCCCGCCCGGCCGAACGTCGTGACCCGCGCTCGGGAATCGAGGCGTCCGGCCGTGCACAGGTGCGGTCCTCCCCCGAACGACCGCGCCACGTGAACCGGCCGCGCCGGGAGGTCGCGCCGAGAGATCGCACCGTGCCGTTTCGCCGCCTGCTCGCAGTCGCCGCCACCGCCGGTGTCGCCGCCCTGCTGCTGAGTGGTTGCCAGAACAGCGGACCCGACCCGGCGCCATCCGCTCGGCCGGAACGATCAGAACGATCCGACCGGCCCGAACGAGATGCCCGTCCGGGAGTCACGGTCGAGGTCGTGACGACCAAGAAGCTCTACGTCGATCTCGACCTGAAACAGAAACTCCAGTACGTCAAGGTGAGCGGAATCGGCGATCCGGCCCTTTCCCAGAAGATCAATGAAAGGCTGCGCGGCGCCGCGGAGGAGATCCTCGACGATTTCCAGGACGACCTCAAGGACCTTCCCATGGGCGAGGTGAGAGAGGGGTCGACCCTGAGCTCGACGGCGACGGTAGGGTTGCGCGGCCCGCGGGTCGTCTCTGCCTATTACCGTTTCTCCACCGATGCCCCGGAACTGGGTCGTGTCCCTTTCATGACCTACACATCGCTGGTCATCGACCTCGCGACGGGCCGCGAACTGACCGTCCGGGACCTGCTGGCGCCTCGGGTCCGCACGGCGGAAGGAACGACAGATTTCGCGCGGGTGCTCACCAGGTCCGGGCCGAGTGGAAGGCTCTGCGAGCAAAGTCCTCCGGGCACCCGGCCACTTCAGCCCAACGACATCTTCTCCGGCAAGCCCGAAGAACACGTGGTGGACGTCTTCCCCACAGCCGAGGGCGTCACCTTCACCCTCGCGCTGTGGAAGCTCGGCTATCCGATGTCCTGCAACGGCCAGGCGATCACCGTGCCGTACACGAACCTGGCCGGGTTGCTCGCCCCCGCTCTGGACCCTTCACCGCATCAAGGCGGGTGACCGTCCTCGCCGGGCTGCTCGTACCCGCCGCCGGCCCCTGAACCGCGTCGAGCATACGATCGCGCCGCGCGTGACCTAATCGCCGCGCGTGACCTACACGCCGCGCGTGACCTAATCGCCGCGCGTGACCTACACGCCGCGCGTGACCTACACGCCGCGCGTGACCTAATCGCCGCGCGTGACCTACACGCCGCGCGTGACCTACACGCCGCGCGTGACCTACACGCCGCGCGTGACCTACACGCCGCGCGTGACCTAATCGCCGGTCGCGCCGTCGACGCGCTCCCGCAGCAGGTCGGCGTGGCCGTTGTGCCGGGCGTACTCCTCGATCATGTGAACGAGGATCCACCGGTGGGAGCAGTCCTGACCGTGGCGCCGGCTCTTGCCCACAGCGTCCAGCGGGACTCCGGCCGACAGCTCGCGGGCGTGCTCGATCTCGGCCTGCCAGACCGCGAAGGCCTCCTCGGCCGAGGCGGTGTCCACCTCGTCGAAGTCCGCGTCCTGGTTGACGTCCTTGCCCCACAGGCGGGGGGCGCCCTCGCCGTTGAGGACGTTCCTGAACCAGACCTGCTCCACATGGGCCATGTGGCGGACCAGGCCGAGCAGGGACATGGTCGACGGCGGCGTCGAGCGCTCCCGGAGCTGCTCCTCCGACAGACCGGCGCACTTCACGGCGAGGGTCCCGCGATGCCATTCGAGCCAGTTGTTCAACATGGCCCGCTCATCGCCGATGAAAGGGGGAGGAACGCGGTTGTCAGTCATGCCTTGCAACGTAGCGCCATGCCGGCCTGACAACGAACCGAATTGCGGCACCGCACCGGCACCTGCGCCACACCTGTACGGCACCTGTACGGCACCTGCACCGCGCCGGAACCTGCCCGGCGGTCCGGCTCGAACGAACCCGTGCTCGGGCGATGCCCGGCCTGATCTGCGCCGACCTCGTCGTTCGGCGCGCTGTCCCCGTCTGTCGGCAGGCCGCCGCCCGGCTCCACTCCCGGCAGCCCGACGCCCGGCTCCACTTCCGGCAGGCCGCCGCGTCGGGCGTCGGGCGGAGGGTGACCTGCGGGTCGATCAGAAGCCGATGGCCTCGCGGACGAGCACGACGGTGCCCCGTTCGGGCATGGCCTCCCGCTCCAAGATGAGGATCTTGCCGATGAACGAGGTCTGCCCGTACAGGTCATGCAGCCGGCGCCACTCCCTTGGCAGGCTGTAGGCGCGGATGCGGCGCAGGCCCGTCTCCTCGTCGGGCACCACCTTCTGCGCGCCGACCACCCAGACCGCCTGGCGGGCGCCCGACGCGTACGGCGCGATCTGGCTGCCGCTGGCGGAGGCGACGAGCATGCGACCGTCCTCGGTGACGGCGTGCACGCTGCCGACGACCACCTCGGGAGTCGCCCCCAGCCGGATCCGGGCCTGCACGTCGTCACCCAGGTCACCGGACCGTGCCCGCACGGACTGGTACTCACCGGACTCGTCGATGTCCTCGGCGATGCCGGAGAGCCGAAGCGTCTCGCTCGAGGCGGTGAACACCTCCCGGTCCCGTGGTACCAGGTCGGCGACCAGCTTGCGCGCCTCGGCGGCGGTGTCCACCAGGTGTACGGCATAGCCGTGGTCGCGCAGAGCGGCGGCGGCGCGGCCGAGCCGGGCCTCGCCCGCCGGGTCCGCGAACGCCTCGTCGATGGCGGGGGCTTGTACCGTCATAACGGTTCCTTTCAGGAACTAACTGGATGTGTGGTAACTGGCCTCATTCTCAGGAACCATGGACGTGGAGCGGAAGACGGCACCTTTTCCTGCCTCGGTTACCTGGAGAGAACCTTGACCACAGACACCCACCCGTCCATCGGCGATCGGGCCCACGAGCTCATAGCGGCCCGCGACGACGCCACATGCCGCGTACGGGAAATCCTGGACCGGGTCGGCGACAAGTGGTCACTGGCCGTCGTCGCCGAACTCGGCAAGGAAGGGCGGCGCTTCACGGAGCTCAAACGCGCGGTTCCGGGCATCAGCCAGCGCATGCTGACCGCGACGCTGCGCGGTCTGGAACGCGACGGCCTGGTCCTGCGCACCGTGCATCCGGTCGTGCCGCCCAGGGTCGACTACGCGCTCACCTCGCTGGGGCGGACGTTGCTCACCACGGTGTGGGCGCTCATGGACTGGGCGTTGGAGCACATCGACGACATCGATCGGGCCCGCAACGAATACGACGCCCGATAGCCCGATAGCCCGATAGCCCGATAGCCCGATAGAAGGTCCTGAAGACCGCCCCGAAGACGGCCGTCGGCAACGACTCCCCCGATGCCGACATCCCGGGCACCATGCACGAGAACGTGCTCACCGCGCTGCTCGGCCCGCCCCGCGCCGGGGCCATCGCGTACGGTTCCACGCCGGGCCCGATCCGGTGGCCTCGACAGACGGCGGGCGGGGTCACCTGGCGGCGGATTAATCGATGGATTCGCCCTTTTCCCCTCTCGTACAGTCACCGGGGCACAACGTCGTCACGGGGGGCACAACATGCGCGTCCACTACCCTCGCACCCCGCATCTGCCCTGGTCGCCAGGAGCGACGACGGACGACGTGCGCGCCGGCGGCCTGTCCGGGCTCGTGGGACGCGAGGTCGTCGTCACCGAGAAGCTCGACGGCGAGAACACGACCATGTATTCGGACGGGCTGCACGCCCGTTCTCTCGACTCGGCGCACCACCCGTCCCGCGCGTGGATCAAGGGTCTGCACGGCAGGATCGCCCGGCACATCCCGCCGGCCTGGCGGGTGTGCGGGGAGAACCTCTACGCCCGGCACTCGCTCGCGTACCACGATCTGGAGAGCTGGTTCTACGCCTTCTCGGTGTGGGACGGCGACCGCTGCCTGGACTGGGACGAGACCGTGCGCTTCAGCCGGCGGCTGGGAGTCCCGGTCCCCGCGGTTCTGTGGCGCGGTGTCTGCGACGAGCGCGCGTTGCGGGCACTGCGCCTGGACACGGCGCGGCACGAGGGATACGTGGTACGGACCGTCGAAGGGTTCCGGCGGGAGGAGTTCGCCCATCGCGTGGCGAAATGGGTGCGTTCCGCGCATGTGACGACCGACGAGCACTGGATGCTCGCGCCCGTCGTGCCGAACGGCCTGGGCCCCGCCGCCGCGCTGTGGGAGGTTCGTTCGGGGGCCGGTCCCGCCGTGCCGTCACTCCTTGCCGCGCTGGGGACGGCGATCGACGAGCTCCGCCAGGCCACCGCGCCTTCCGTCGAGCCCGCCGTACCGGAGCGGGCTCCCATGGAGCGGGCCGGGGCGGCGGTCGCCGACGTCTCCGCACGGCTCGACGTGCTGGAACGGTCGGGGGACGCCCGGCTGGCGGGCGTGCTGGCGGCGCTGTTCGACGACGCACCGCGGCCCTGGCTGGCGTCCCGGCTGGTGGCGCCCCTCGGCATGGGGCTCGCGCGGCGGGTCGCCGATCTGGCCGGGCTGCACGCCCGCCTGCGCGATCCGTATCCCGAGGAAGCGCGCAGGACCGGGCTGGTACGGCTGGCCGGAGCCGCCGACCTGGGCGTCCTGCACGCGGTCGCCGCCGCCACCCTGGCCGGGTGCCACGACGACGGATCCCTCGCCGCGCGAGAGCAGATCGCGTGGTCGGAGCTCCACGCCGAGGACGCGGGGCTGCTCGGCGAGGCGCCGCTGCGCCCGCTGCGCGAGGGACTGCGCGCGATGCTCGGCGGATGCGGTCCGGACGCGGCGGACCGATGCTGGGCCGAGGCCCGGGAAGCCTACGCACTCGGCCGGATCTCCTCACCGGAGGAGGCCGTGGCGGCGACCTGGCGATGGCGATCGGGCGCGTTTCCCCGGCTCGTCATCATGGTCGGGCCGTCGGGCACCGGGAAGAGCACCTTCGCCAGGAACCTCATCACCACAGGCACCACAATCAGACCCACAGGCACCTCAGGCACCTCAGGCAACGCCGGCACCGATACCGGCACCGATGGAGGCGTCCGCCCGGCCACCCGCGCCGACGCCGTCGTCTCGCTCGACGACCTGCGTGCGGCCCGTGGATCCCGGTCGGACCAGCGGGCCAATCCCGCGATCCTCCGCGAGGGTCTGCACCGGCTCGACGAGCTGCTGGCCGGCGGCGGGACAATCGTCTGGGACGCCACGGCACTGAACCGGCGACAACGCTCGCTGGTGCACGCGGTGGCCCGCCGTCGCGACGCGCTGACGACGCACGTCGTCATGCTGGTACCCGACGGCGAGCTGGCGCTGCGCAACAGCGGCCGCGCGAACCCGGTACCACCGGAGGTGCTCTCGGCCCAGCTCCGACGCTTCGCCCCGCCCTTCCCGTGGGAAGCGCACCGCACCTGGTACGCCGGGCCGGACGGACGGGTCCACGACACCGCCGGAGCCCTCGACAGTACGGACTGAGCCCATGCGAACAAGCGAAGAGATCTATCACCGGGTCCGCTGGGATCCGCGCTTCGATCCGGCGCGCTTCGTGCTGGGGATCAACGTGCGGGCGGCCGCTCCCACGCGGGTGCCGCTGCCCGCGTTCGTGCCCGGAGGCGACATCCCCTGGCACCGGATCATGTTCGTCGAGGCGGACGGCGAGGTGGTCTGGGATCGGGCCTCCGGCCTCGACCTCCTCGACTCGTCCCAGGCGGGCCGGGTACGGGAACCGCGCAGGTTGCGGGAGCCGTCCTTCACCGCGTGCGTGCCGTACGTGTGGGACCCGCTCACCGGTTGGAGTCCGGCCCCTGCCGTACAGGCGGGGATGCCCCACGTGCCGGGCGCGTCCGGGGCGCGCCTGCGTGTGCTGACCTGGAACACCCTGTGGGATCGCTACGACAGCGACCGGATCGACACCGCCGGGCGCAGGCCGCTGCTGCTGGAGGCCCTGGAACGGGCCGACGCCGACGTCATCGCGTTGCAGGAGGTCGAGACCGGGCTGCTCGACATGCTGCTGCGGGCGCCGTGGGTTCGCTCCGCGTACACGCTGGGCACCGATCCGCGCGGCGGGGACGTCGACGACAGCGGGCTCCTCCTGCTCAGCCGCCTGCCCGTGCGGGAGGCGGGCCGACATGCCCTCGGCCCGCACAAGGCCGTCGTCGCCGTCACGGTGGAGTCCGCGGCGGGGCCGATCGTGGTGGCCGGCACGCATCTGACCAGCGACCATTCGGAGAACGGCCCGGCCCGGCGCGGGGCCGAGCTCGACCGGCTGGCCGAGGTGCTGCGCGGCGTGGAGGGTGACGTCATCCTGCTCGGCGACCTCAATGACGGGGGAGGCGGGCCCGCCGACGTGCTCGGCCTGCGCGACGCCTGGACCGAGGTGCACGGGCTCGACGACCAGACGCCGACCTTCGATCCACGGGCCAATCCGCTGGCGGCCGTCTCCTCGCTCTCCGGCCGAGCGTCCCGGCTCGACCGCGTACTGCTGCGCGGTCACGACCTGCGGGCCGGCGCGGCGGTTCTGCGGGGCGACTCCCCCGCGACGCCGGGCGGGCTGTTCGTGTCGGATCACTACGGCGTCGCCGTGGATATCGTCGCCGGCGAGAGCGAGTACGGGCAGGGCACGCAGGCCGGCGTTCTCGACGCCCGGCCCACCGCGCGGACGGCGGTGGCGTGGATCCCGCCGGAGGAACTCTGGCCCGCGATCCAGGAGATCCGCGAGGAACACGACCCCAAGGCCGGCAGGTGGCCGCCGCATGTCACGGTGATGTTCGGTTTTGTACCGGAATCCGATTTCGAGGAGGCGGCGCCTCTCGTGGCGGCCGCCGCGGCCGCGACCGCTCCGTTCACCGCACTGCTCGAAGGCGTGCGCGCCTTCCGTCACCGTGACGGCTCCACGGTCTGGCTGGACCCTGCCTCCGCCGGGCGTGAGCCGTGGGCGGAGCTGCGCGGCGCGCTGGAGCGCGCCTTCCCCCGCTGCCGGGGCGGCGCGGAGGGCTACACGCCGCACCTCACGCTCGGAAGGGCCCGCGATCCGGAGCGCCTCATCGACGAGTGCGCGGCACGACTCGGCGGCGGGCCGGTGCGTGTCGACGAACTGGTCCTGCTGTCCCGACGCGGCGAGGAGCCGATGCGGCCCCGGGCGACCGTCGCCCTGGGAACCGGCGAGGTGCGCTGGATCACTGACAACACGCGTGAACCCGGCCCACACACCCCGGCCGGGCGCGCAGGCGGGACTCCCGGCGACGTTCCACGAGCGGCCGGGCGCGGCCCCGGCGGGCAGGGGACGGTCGAGGACATCGATGTCCCCGGGGAACCGGCGGCGCGTGACGTCGTGGAACGGCTGCGGGTCTCGCTGGCCGGAGGCGTGGTCCACGTCGCCGGATCGCGCCGGCTGGGGTGCGCGCTGCCCGGTGCGGACCTCGACCTGGTCGTGGCGCTGCCCGGTGAGCCCGATCTCACGGACGTCGAGGCGCGCGTGGCGGCGGCGCTGCCGGAGGCGACGGAGACGCGGCGCGTGGTCGGCGCCCGGGTCCCCGGGCTGCGGATGCGGGTCGGCGGTCTCGACGTCGGTCTGGACGTCGATCTGGTCGTCGTCCCGACCGCCGGAATGCCCCCGGCCGAGGCGGTGGCCCGCCGTACCGAGCTGGGAGAGGAAGCGGCGATCGCCCTGAGCGCGATCAGCGACGCCGACGCCGTCCTCGCCTCCGTCGGCGTGGACGCTGCCGCGTTCACCCGGCTGGCCCGTGAGGTGAAGGCATGGGCGAAGGCGCGCGGGCTGGACTCGGCTCCGTTCGGCGGTCTTCCTGGCCTGGCCTGGGCCGTCCTCGCGGCACGGACGGTACGGGAGGCCGGGGATCTCCCGCCCGGCGACCTGCTCGGCCACTTCTTCGGCATGTGGGCGGCATGGGACTGGCGGCGGCCGGTCAGCCTGTGGCCGGAGGCCACCCCGGGCGCGGGGCAGGAGACACCGCCCCCGCCTGGTACGGCACCGGCCGGAGGGCAGGAAACGCCGCCGCGACCTGGTACGGCACCGCGCCGAGGGCAGGAGACGCCGCCGGATGACGGTCGGGGCGCGGCTGTACAGATCATGACTCCCACGGCCCCGGTCCGCCTGTGCAGCGAGCAGGTCGGCGCCGGCTGGCGGGATCTTCTGACGCGGGAGCTCTACAACGCCTGGGAGACCACGGAGGCGGCGGCGGAGGCCGGCCGCGATCCCCTGGCGGAGCTGCTGTCGCCGCCGCCGTTGCATCGGCGGCACGCCGCGTGGGCCGTCGTGACCGTACGGGCCGGGCGGACGGAGGAGTTCGGCGTGACGCTGGGGCGGGTCCGGGGCCGGATGCGGGCGCTGCTCGCCTCTCTCGAACGCGCGGGAATCCAGGACGCGCATGCCTGGCCTCAGCCGTTCGACGCCGGGCAGGGACGGGCCCGGTTCGCCATCGGGCTCGGGCGCACCCCGCCCGACGCGGCCGGGCTCGCCGAGGTGACGGGGCCCTGGGCCGCCGGACTGCGCGGGGTCGGCGTGGAGTGGGCCGAGTGCGGCGTCGTGCCGACGCTCGGCGGCGCTTCTCGATGACCGAGGGCAGGCTCATGGCCGCCCGGACGGCGGGCGGTGGGGCGTGCCGTCAGCGGAGCAGTTCCACCGAGCGGGCGGCGGCGTGGAGGAAGACCGGGTCGCCGGTCCGCGCGTGCTGGCGGAGCGCGGCCTCGGTCAGCTTGATGGCGTGGGCGTCGCCGGTCTCGGCGGCCCTCCCGGCCAGCTCGCCCGGCGCCGGAGGGTCATCGGAGGGAAGCGGCTCGGCCGTGCCCTGATACGCGAAGCCGCTGTACAGCGCGGCGGCCACCTGCCACAGGGCGTCGTACGTGGGCCGCCAGAGCTCCCTGGGCAGGTGGTCCAGCACCGACGACACCGCCACCGGCGCCGTCACCGCGTGGATGAAGTCGATCGGCGCGTGCCTGCCGTGCGTCAGGAACACCCCGGCGAACACCCGGGTCAGCTCGGTCAGGTCGGCGGCGACGTCCGTGGGCGGGCGCAGCGAGGAGACGACTCCGGCGAACTCCGGCAGGTCCCGCAGGTGGGCGAGGTGCGCCACGATCAGTTCGGTCGGCGCCAGTTCCAGGATCGGCAGTACGGCGACCGCCTGTTCCAGCGTCCGCACACCGCTGGTCAGCGGCCGTCCCGGCAGTTCGACGTATCCGGCCGCCCAGTAAGCCAGCGCCTGGGCCAGCTCGGTGAGCCTTGGCGGGGTCTCCTGCTCGGCCAGCGCCCGGACGGCGTGCGAGGTGCGGATCACGCCGTGCGTCGCGCCCGCGGCCAGGCCCGGGGTGAGCCGCGGCCACCATTCGGCCAGGACCGCACGCCACGGGGCCTCGGTCAGGCGCTCAGTGAAGTAGGCGGTCCAGTCGCCGACCCTGCGCCGGTCGCCGAGCGCGGCCCGCCAGTCGGTGACGCGGCCACGGGTGTCGGGCCCGCCGTCGAGCCGGGGCAGGTAGCCCGAGACCCAGTCGGCGATCGTCTCCGCCGCGCCCAGCCGTACCAGGGCCTCGGCGACCATCGGGCCGTGGTTGGACAGGCCGCCGCGATACTCGGGTCCGGTGGGCGCCAGCCGGACCAGTGCTTCGTCGAGATGATCCATCGTTCTCCTTCTATATAGGGTTCAGACTATATAGTTCGGAGACGATACGCTGTCCATCGTGGGGACTGTGGACGCTGTGGAGACCGTGGACGGCGTGAACGCTGTGGAGACCGTGGACGTCGCGGTGCTTCGTGCGCTGGCCAATCCGGTGCGACTCGGGATCGTGCGCAGGCTCGCGGTCGAGTCCGACATCTGCGCGTGCGACTTCACCGACGAGTTCTCCGTGAGCCAGCCGACGATCTCCGCGCACCTGAAGGTGCTGCGCGAGGCCGGACTGGTGCGTACGCGGCGCGAAGGCACCACCATCTGCTACTCGCTGGTGCCGGAAACACTGGCCGGACTCGTGGCCGACCTCCAGCGGCTGACCGCACCCCAACCGGCGCCCAGCAGCTGACCGCACCCCAACCGGCGCCGGGCCGGGCTCCGGGAGCCTCAGACGCCGCCCGGCCGGCGGGAGACGCTCTCGAGATAGGCGGCGGCCACCCTCTTGGGGACGGCCATCCGCCACGCGTCGATGACGATCTCCCGCATCTCGGTCGCGTCGATCGCCGCCATCGTGAGCTGGACCCAGTTGTACCGCTCATCGGACGGGCGCGGCATGTGGAACTTCCCGGGCTCGGCCGCGACGAGCGCCGCGCGCTCTTCCTTGGGGAAGGCGAACCCCATCGTCGTCTCGTCGGGCGAGATCGCGAGATAGACGATCCTGCCGACCCGGAACTTGATCCGATCTCGTATCAGATGCTCCGAGGTGCGCGGCAGGGCCAGCGCCACCCGGCGCACGTCGTCGACTGTGATCATCTCTACCACCATCTCCTGTTCGTACGGCTCAGCAGGACGCCTTCGGCCGGCGCGCCCGCCGGTCGGCGCGAGTACGTGAAGAGCGGGCGCGGCACGATGACCTCGCCACCCATCATGATCGAGGGCGGGCGCGGCGCGGGAGGGTGGCTTCAACGCGGCGGCCGCCTCCTGAGACCGGGGGTCACCGATCCCGTTCGGCGGCCGCCGCCTCCCGGGACCGGGGCCCTCCGATCCCATTCGGCGGCCGTGGCGACCGCCTGATCCCGCCGGCCTGGATGTTCTTCGAGATTCCGGGCAACTGACGACCGTCTTCCTGCGAACACACCTGTGTCAGGAAGCAACGCGGGCGCGAGCCGTACTCGGACGGTTCGACGGCCGCGCGTCGACGCGGGGGGCGTGACCATGCTCAAGAACTTCTGGTACGCGGTGGAGTTCGGCGACAAAGTCGGGCGCAGGCCGGCGAAGGTGACCTGCCTCGGCCAGGACTTCGTCCTCTACCGCACACGCAGGGGCGAGGTCGTCTGCCTGTCCGACCTGTGCGTGCACCGGGGCGGCGCGCTGTCGATGGGCACGGTGAAGGGCGACACCGTCGCGTGCCCCTACCACGGCTGGGAGTACGAGCCCGGGGGCGCCTGCGTGCGGATCCCCGCCAACCCGCCGGGACGCGGGATTCCCGGGAAGGCCCGGGTCGACTCCTATCCGACCGTCGAGAGGTACGGCATGGTGTGGGCGTTCCTCGGCGACCTGCCCGAGGAGGAGCGGCCGCCCATCCCGCACATCCCCGAGCACGGCGACCCGGCCTTCCACTCCGTCCACGTCGAGATGGAGTTCGCCGCCAACTACGAGCGGACACTGGAGAACGTCGTGGACTCCGCGCACATCCCGTTCGTGCACGGCACGACGTTCGGCAACCCCGACAGGCCGGAGATCCCCGACTACACGATCACCCTGGACGACTGGTCCGCGGTGGCGGACATCCGGCTCAGCTCGGCACCGCCCAGAGGGCTGCGGGGCGTCCTCACGCGCCGCCGGAGCAGGCCCGAACAGGTGACGGTCACCAACGGCTGGTACCTGCCGAACATGGTCAAGATCCACATCCGGCTCCCGTTCGGCGACATGATCCTCTACGACTTCAACATCCCGATCTCGCAGGACCGTACGCTGGTCAAGATCCTGGGCTTTCGCAACTTCCTCACCGGCCGCTGGGCGGACGGCAACGCGCGCAGACGGATCGAGCGGATCCTGCTCCAGGACCGGCCGGTGGTGGAGTCGCAGCGCCCCGAGTTGCTGCCGTTCGACCTGTCCGACGAGCTGCACCTGCGCAGCGACGCCCTCCAGGTCGCCTATCGCCGGCGGCGCGCCCAGCTCATCGAGCGCGGCTGGTGGGTCGGCGGGGACGACGTCGTCACCGGCGACGGCCCGCGCCGCACCGCGACCGTCATCCCGTCTCCCGCGCGCCGCGACGATCCCGAGCTCACCCGCGCCTGGGTGCACAAGGCGAGGGGTGGCAGCGGCGCGCCGGTCTCGGACGACGCCGCCACCTGATCGCCCGGCCGGGTCGAGCGCCGCCGCGAACCCGCCGGAACACCCTGTGCCGGACGGGCGCCCTGTGCCGCGGCCCGGCGCCCTGTACCGGCCGGGTCAGGAGGGGGCAGGGGCCGCGAGCATCGCGGCGGCCATGACGCGTAGCGACGCGGCCAGCCGCGCCGACTCCCCGCGCTCCAGCAACCGCAGGACCGGTTCACTCTGCAGGCTGCACAGCAGAATGTGGGCCAGCAGTTCCGCGTCCAGTTCCGGTCGCCGCTCGGCGATCAGCGCGCTGGTGTGGCCGTGCCAGAACCGATAGACGGGATGGTCGTCCGGTGACCCCTGGGCACAGTCGTCGGCCTGACCCGCCTGTGCCTCCTGCTCCTTCCACTCCGGCCTGGACGCGGTGGCGGCGTGACCGAGCGCGGCGAGCAGCCCCTTGTTGCGGCCGACCAGCTCGGCGATCGCGTCCAGGAAGGCCATGAGCCGTTCCTCCGGCGGAGCACCGGGGCCCAACGGCGGTGGTCCGTTCGTGACGGCCTCGTTCAACGCGTACGCGCGCTCCTGCATCAGCGCGACCATGAGCCCCAGCCGGCTGCCGAAACGGTGGAACACCGTGCCCTTGCCGACTCCGGCCGCGGCGGCGACCCGCTCCATGGAGACCTGCTCCGGCCGGTACCGAGCCAGCAGCTCCTCCGTCGCCCGCAGGATCGCCTGCCGGTTCCGTGCCGCGTCGGCGCGCTCGCGACGCCCCTCAGCCATAAGGACCTCTTCACATAGACAAGTGGACCGTCGGTCAAGTACGCTCTCGCCTATCTTGACCGTCGGTCCAGTTTATTGCGAACTCTGGAGGACATCATGCGCCGAATCCGCTATCACGCCTACGGTGGCCCCGAGGTACTCGTCATGGAGGAGGCCGAGCCTCCCGTCCCCGGCCCCGGGCAGGTACGGATCCGCGCCGAGGCGATCGGCGCCAACTTCGTCGACGTGAAGTTCCGCCAGGGGCCCGACACCGGCGGCATCTATCGGCGGGAGTTGCCCGCCGTGCTCACCGGCGACGTGGTGGGGACGATCGACGCCGTCGGACCGGGCGTCGGCCCCGAGCTCGTCGGGCGGCGGGTCGCCACGCTGGCCGAGGACGCCTTCGCCGATCAGGTCCTGGCCGACGCCGAGTGGCTCGCGCCCGTACCGGACGGGATCGACGACGCCACCGCCAGCATGCTGCCGATGGGCGCCCCGGTGGCACTGGGCGCCCTGCGCACCGCCCGGCTGTCGCCCGGCGAAACCGTGCTGGTCCACGCCGCCACGGGAGGCATCGGCCACCTGGCCGTGCAACTCGCCAAGATCGCCGGCGCCACGGTGATCGCCACCGCGGGCTCCCCCGCCAAGCTCGACTTCGCCCGTGCGCTCGGTGCGGACGCCGCCGTCGACTACTCCGCCGCGGACTGGCCCGAGCGGGTACGCGAGATCGCGCCGGGCGGCGTCGACGTCGTCCTGGACTCCGTCGGGGGCGACGTCCTGAGAAGCAGCCTCGACCTCCTTGCCCCGTTCGGCCGGGCCGTCGTCTACGGGGCGGCGAGCGGCGAGGTCACCGACATCCCCGTGATGAGCCTGTTCGCGGTCAGGTCGGTGACGGGGTTCTCGCTGCTCGCCTGGCGCGCCGCCGCGCCCAAGCAGGCACGCGAGGACATGGACGAGGCGGCACGCCACGCGGTGGAGGGGAGACTGCGCGCCACGCTGCACGCCCGCCTGCCCCTGACCGAGGCGGCCGAGGCGCACCGGATCCTGGAGAGCCGCTCGCAGCTCGGCCGCGTCCTCCTCATCCCCTGACCACGGGACCGGCGGACATCCGCGTCCCCTGACCAAGAGACCCGCGGACATCCGCGCGAGCCGCGTCGGCTTCGTGCGAGCGCGTCGGCTTCACACGTCGGCGTGGCGACCCGATGGCCGCCACGCCGCAGACCGTACGGCAGGGGCGGGTCAGCCGGTGACGCAGGTCGTGGAGTTGAGCGTGAACGAGGTCGGCTTACCGGTATCGCCGGTGTGGGTGGCCTGGAAGCCGAACTCGGTCGAGCCGCCCGGCGGGATGCTCGCGTTGTAGGAGAGGTTCCTGGCGGTGACCTGGCCGCTGGAGGGTGACACCGTGGTGTTCCACGCGGAGGTGACACTCTGCCCGCCGGGCAGCGTGAACGACAGGCCCCACCCGTTGATCGCCGAACTTCCGGTGTTGGCGATGGTGACGGACGCGGTGAAGCCGGTGTTCCAGCTGTTCATCGTGTAGGTGACCCGGCACGGGCCGGACCCGGTCGGCGACGCCGAGGGGCTGGGCGAGGGTGACGGACTCGCCGAGGGGCTCGCAGAAGGGCTGGGTGACGCACTGGTGGTGTCCAGGCCGAGGAACCGGATGGCGGCCAGTTCCATACCGCTGGTGGGCAGGCTGTGCCCCACGCCCTGGACGCTGATCGCCTCGACGGGGGCGTTCACCCCACTGCTTCCGTACCGCGTACGCGTCCAGTTCGACTGCGGCTGGTCGGTGAAGGTCGGCGTCTGACTGAGCCCGTGGACGTTGGTCCACTGCTTGATCTCCTCCTGGAGGTTGGGATAGCGCAGCGTCGAGTCCTCGGTGCCGTGCCAGACCTGCATGCGCGGCCGGGCCCCGCTGTAGCCGGGGTACGCGGCCCGCACCAGGTCACCCCACTCCTGCGGGGTCTTGATCAGGTTGCCGTTGGCGCAGGTGCTGTTCCAGCTGGAGCCGTCGGTCGTGGCGAAGCAGCCGAACGGCACGCCCATGAACGCCGCCCCCGCCTTGAACACGTCGGGGTAGCCGCCCAGGAGGACGTTGGTCATCATCGCTCCGGAGGACGCCCCGGTGACGTAGACCCGGGACGTGTCGGTGGTGTAGCGCTGCTGGACGTACCTGACCATGGACACGATCCCCACCGGGTCGCTGCCGCCGTCGTGGCGCAACGCCTGCGAGGAGGAGACGTCGAAGCAGGAACCACTCCTGGTCGCCGACGGATAGATCACGATGAATCCGTACTGGTCCGCCAGTGAGGCGAACTGGGTGCCGGAGTAGAAGGCCGGGCCGGAGCCGGTGCAGTAGTGCACCGCGACCAGGATCGCCGGACGCGCGGGGAGGCGGTCCGGTACGTACAGGTGCATCCGCAGGTTGGTGGGGTTGGTGCCGAAGCCGGTCACTTCGGTGAGCGACGCCGAGGAGGCCGGTACGGCCATGACCAGGCCCGTGAGCATGAGCAGCACGGTTGCGATCACCGCGCCCAACGCCCGAGCTTTCACCCTCATCCGCTGTCCTTCCTGACTAGGGGGTGCGTTCGCGTGGAGGAGTGCGCAGATATGAAACATTCCGGATGGTTATCCGAAATATTTCGCAGCACAAGGTGCGTGGCCGAACCGTCTTCAATCCCATGAAGCTGAGCTGGTGCGCGAGGCGAATTCACGGCTCGGGGGTCTGAAAGTTTCCATCGGTGGCGACCGGGCGACCGGGTTCCACCCGTCGCTCGCCACGCCGATGTCGATGCCGGATGCCGACGGCGCCAGCCGGCCGTACGCGGTCCGACGCCGCGCTGCGCCCATGACCGTGCCCCTGACCGTGACCGTGCCCATGACCGTGACCGTGTGGCCTGCGCGTGGGCGTGGGCGTGGGCGTGGGCGTGGCCAAGTGTGGATCTTCGGTCTATAGTCGGACCACACCCCTGATCTCGTCGATGGTCTGGGCGCGCCGCTGAAAGCGCCCGTCACGATGAACATTCCTCTCCTCGCGGGAGCCTTCCGCGCCCTGTCATGAGCCCGGTCGTCAGCGGTCCCGCGATACGCGTCAGGACCCGCGAAGATCTGCGAACCCAGCGCCGCCGGCGCCCCCAGCGCTGTCTCGGCCATCTGTGCGTCGCGCCGTTGTGGCCCATGCACGGAGCCAACCTCGGAACGCTGCTCCGCACGTGCGACGCCGCCGGGGCCTGCCTGGCCGTACCCCGGTTGCCGTGGGTGCCCGAGGCGCTCGACCGCGGGAACACGCTTCGCCGTCCGGCCTGCGTGCACTGGGTGCGCGGGCCGCTGAGATGGCTCGCCCAGCAGAGGGCGGCCGGGACCCGGGTTCTGGGCGTGGAGCTCGCCGAGAACGCGGTACGGCTGGCCGACCTGCCGATGGCCCGCCGTCCGACCGTCGCGGTCCTGGGCCACGAGCGCGACGGCATCCCGCCCGAAGCGCTCGACCTCCTCGACGCCGTCGTGGAGATCCCGATGATCGGCACCGGGGCCAGCCTCAACGTCGCGGTCGCGGGTTCGCTGGTCCTCTACAAGCTCGCCGGCTTCGCCTGATCCCCTACTCCCCCGGGGTCACGTCCAGTCCGGACTCGGCGATGCGCTGCCGGAAGGGCTTGCGCCGCAGCGCCAGCACGGTCTGCGTCAGCAGGTCGGCGAGGGGCATCGGCAACTCGGCGTCCAGCCCCCTGGCGGCGGCCTCGGTCGCCGCCCACTCCGCCTCGATCACCGGCAGCGACTCGCGGGCCCTGGAGGTGAGGCGCACGATCCGCCGCCGGGCGTCCGCACCGGGGTCGACGGCCACCAGGCCGGAGCGGGTCATCTGAGCCACGGTCTGACTGGCGGCCGAGTGCGTGACCCCGACCTTCCCGGCCAGCTCGCGGATCGACGCCGGGCCGTCCGCCACCAGCGCCCGCACGTACGGCGAGAAGCGGGGCCGGTAGCCGGGCAGGCCCAGCTCGTCGTACACCTTGGCCACGTCGCCGTCGAGCAGTTCCAGTACGTGACGCAGCAACGTCCCGACGGCCGCGCGCTCCGGCATGCTCTCCATGGCCGCTAATGTAACAGCGCTGTCATAACTTTGCGGAAGGAGATCGCATGAGCCTCTATCCCCAGATCGAGCCGTACGACAGCGGCATGCTCGACGTGGGCGACGGTCACCTCGTCCACTGGGAGACCTGCGGCAACCCCGAGGGGAAGCCCGCCGTCGTGCTGCACGGCGGGCCCGGGTCCGGGTGCGCCCCGGGGTGGCGGCGCTACTTCGATCCGGAGGCGTACCGGATCGTGCTGTTCGACCAGCGCGGCTGCGGGCGCAGCACGCCGCGCGCCGACGCCCCGGACACCGACCTGTCCGCCAACACGACCGCGCATCTACTGGCCGACGTCGAACGGCTGCGCGCGCACCTGGCGATCGACCGCTGGCTGGTCTTCGGCGGCTCGTGGGGCTCGACGCTCGGGCTGGCGTACGCCGAGACGCACCCCGAACGTGTCTCGGAGATGATCCTGTTCAGCGTCGTCACGACCTCGCGCCGAGAGGTCGAGTGGGTGACCCGCGACATGGGCCGGGTCTTCCCCGAGGAGTGGGCACGCTTCCGTGACGGCGCCCCGGAGGGCGAGCGTGACGGCGACCTCGCCGGGGCGTACAGCAGGCTGCTGCACGACCCCGACCCCGCCGTACGCGAGAAGGCGGCCAGGGACTGGTGCGCGTGGGAGGACACCCACGTCGCCACCGTGAGAGATCACCGGCCCGACCCGCGCTATGAGGACCCGGCGTTCCGGATGACCTTCGCCCGGCTGGTCACGCATTACTGGTCGAACACCGCGTGGCTGGAGGAGGGCGCCCTCCTCCGGGACGCGGACCGGCTGGCCGGCATCCCGGGGGTCCTGGTTCACGGCCGCCTCGACATCAGCGGACCGCCCGACATCGCCTGGCGACTCGCCCGCGCCTGGCCCGACGCGACGCTCGTCCTCGTGGACGACGCGGCGCACGGCGCCGGCCACTCCGGTGTCAGGGACGCTCTCGTCGCCGCGACCGACCGCTTCGCCGCACTCGCGCCGTGACCGGAGACGGCCGCCCGGGCCGTGCTCCCGACGAGCGGTCCTGGCCGGACACTCCGTGGCGGCCGGAGACGACCGTCCGGGCCCGTGCTCGCGAGAGGCGATCGCCGTCGGACACTCCGTAGCGGCCTGTCATGCCACCTGGCCAGGCATTTCACGGCGACCTGGGCACGAACCCAGATCACGACCCGCTGGAACGCGACCCGGGCCGCGGGCGGAGGAGCCCGGCCCGGGAGCGGATGGCCGCGGTGGCGGCGTTCAGCTCCCGTTCGTCGCCGATCGTCACGTTTCCCTCGTACGTCACCCCGGCGGGCGGGCTGTCGTGCCCCACCGGATCGGCGTCCCAGAAGTTCCCCCGGTAGACCACGTTCTCCAGCGGCGGCGCCACGGTCAGGATGGCCGTGCTGTCCGCCCGCGCCACGACGTTGCCCTCCAGGGTCACCCACGAGGCCCCGTAGTCGGTGTAGAGCCCGAAGTTGTACCGCGTGCGCGTGTCCTCGATGACGTTGCCCCGCACCAGCGCCCCGTCATCCGGCGAGGACCCCTGCGCCGAGGACAGGTAGATTCCGCCCCCGTCGGCGAGCACTCCCATGGTGTCCACGGTGAGGTTGCGCAGGACCCGCGCCCCCTCCCCCGGCCCGAGCACGATGCCGCAGTGGGGCACGTCCGCGATCTCGTTCCGCGCGATCGTGCACCTCCGCGCGCCCGACACCGAAATGCCCGGCGACCCGCTGTATTCGAGCCCGACATGATGCACCCAGGTGTCCTCGATCGTGACGTCCCGGCCGCCCGACACCGAGACGCCGCCGCCCGACAACGTGTCGAGGTCGCAGCCCCTGACCGAGACCTCGGAGCCGCCGGATATGCCGAGCCCGGACGCCCCGAGCCGGGTGAACCTGCAGTTCTCGAACGCCACCCCTGCCACATCCTTCAACGTCACGCACGCCGGGATCGACGCCGACGCGACCGGGTACGTCACCGAAGCGCCCTCCCCGAAGACGGCCGTCTCGACACCGCCGCCCTCGTAGTAGCCGCTGCCGTGATAGTGCACGAAGCCCTCGGGCCGGCTGGGCCGCAGCCAGGTGGCGTCGGCGAAGACCAGTCCCCGGAACGACACGTTCCGCGTTCCCGCGGCCCTGACGAGGGTCTCCAGAACCGGCGCGACCACCTCGGCGCGTTCGGGGTCCTCTCCCGGCAGGGGCAGGTAGCGCAGGACGTGCCGCCCAGGGCGCGAGCGGTCCAGCACGAACGTGCCCGGCTCCCGGAGGAAGGAGGCGTCGTTCTCGATCCGCGTAGGAAGGCCGGGCCCGCTGGACGTCCGCCCGTCCCAGACGGAGTTGTACAGCTCGGCGGCCCAGGCGAACGCCGGCTGGGCCATGGTGATCACCGTGGTGTCGCGGTCAGCCGAGACGCCGGCCACTCCGCAGCGGGCCTCGGTCCACGGGTAGACGCCCCGGTAGACGAACTCGACGTCGCCCGGGCTCCGCCACCCGCGCGGGTCCGCGCTGTCCGTGACGTAACCCGTGACGGTTGGGGTCGCGGCACCGGGCAGACCCGGGATGCCGGCGCGGGATGCCCGGCGGCCGTCCACGTAGAGCTGGCGGAAGTCAAGGTCGCCGACGTCGGCGGTCCAGACGCCGTCCCGCTCCCGCCACCCCTCGACGCGACGGCCGCCGCTCACCACGGCCTCCTCCTGATCGGAGGTGCCGAAGCCGTACGCCTGGTAAACCACCCCGGAGTCGGCCTCGGTGAGCTCCAGCGGCCCGGACAACACGTGCGTGCCCGCCCTGAGATGCACCACGACGTCCCCGGACGCCTCGCGGGCCGCGGACCGGGCGCGTTCGAGCGTGGCGAAAGGACGCTCGGCCGAGCCCGGCGAGCTGTCGTCGCCGGAGGGGGCGACATGGAACTGGAACATCAGACCGCCTTTGCTGTTTATGGCGTACACGTAGTAGTACACCATAAACAAGGAGGAGGCCCATGGCGAACGGCAGAGCCGGAGATCCGGACCACGCGCTGGAACTGCTGTGGCGAGCGCGGGAGCGCGAGTCACGGCCCGGACTGAGCCTGGACGGGATCGTGCGGGCCGCCGTCGAGCTGGCCGACGCCGAGGGCCTGGCGGGTCTGTCGATGCGCAAGGTCGCCGACCGGCTCGGCTTCACGACCATGTCCCTCTACCGGCACGTGCCGGGCCGGGACCAACTCGTCGATCTGATGGTGGACGCGGTCCTGGGCGAGCACCCCGACGACATCGCGGACGAGGAGGGGTGGCGCGCGCGGCTGGAGACGGCCGCCCGACAGGCGTGGCGCATCCGCGGACGGCACCCGTGGCTGGCCGAGGTGCGCGGCACCCGTCACCTCCCGGGCCCGAACGCCGTGGCTCACTACGACTACATGCTGAGCACCCTCACCGGCACCGCGCTCACGCCCGCCGAGATGCTCGCCGTCGTCGGCATGGTCGGCCGCTTCGTCGACGCCGAGGCCCTGCGTCTGCTGGAGATCAGGCACGAGGAGCGGCGCAGCGGCATGTCCGAAGCGGACTGGTGGGGCGCCCGCGACACGCTCTACGACCGCCTCGACCGTTACCCCACTATCTCCGCCCTCTGGGAGGCGGGCGGCTGGGACGCTCCGGAGGACCCCTTCGAGTTCGGCCTGCGCCGCCTGCTGGACGGCGTCCAGGTTCTCATCGGCCAGCGTGACGAAAGCAGTGACGAAAGTTGCGAAGTGTGCGGCGGGCCGCTGGAGTCGACGACGTCGGGCCGCCCCCGCGTCTACTGCTCCCACGCCTGCCGGCAACGCGCCTACCGCAGGCGCAGGCCGGACTGACGATCCACTCCCCCCGCGCCGGCGGGCCTCAGCGGGTGAGCTCCCTGATGGGCTCGACATGCGGGTCGCCGGCGTCGGCGTGGTAGTCACCGGTGGCCGTCCCGTCGCGCCCGTTGGACAGCCCGGCCGCACGCAGCAGGATGGTGACGGCCACGCTGACGACCGCGTTCAACGCGCAGGCGGTGAGCGCGATGTAGCCCAGGCGCCCGTCGCCCAGCAACGGGATCTCGGCCAGCGAGCCGCCGAAGTGCTTCCCTGTCCGCGGGCTGACGATGTCGTACGCCGTGAGAGTGCCGTAGACCATGCCCGCGGCCCAGCCGGCCAGCAGCGCCGCCGGGTGGAACCAGCGGGTGTACAGCCCGAAGACGATCGCGGGGAAGGTCTGCAGGATCCAGATCCCGCCGAGGAGCTGGAAGTCCAGCGCGAACCTCCTGTCGAGGAACAGGACGAAGGCGAGCGCACCGAACTTGACGAGGAACGACGCGGCCTTGGAGACCCGTACCTCCTGGCGGGCGGTCGCGTCCGGGTTGACCAGCTCGCGGTAGATGTTGCGGCTCACCAGGTTCGCGGCGGCGATCGACATGATCGCGGCGGGCACGAGGGCGCTGATGGCGATGGTCGCCATCGCGACGCCGCCGAACCAGCTCGGGAACTGGGTCGCGAACAGCTCCGGCACCACCAGCTGGGGGTTGGGCAGGCCGTCCAGCCCCGTGGGCCGGACACGCGCCGCCACCGCGAAGAACCCGAGCAGCGCGAACAGCCCGAGGACCAGCGTGAAGACGGGCAGCAGGGCCGCGTTGCGGCGCATGACGTCGCGGCTTCGCGTGGCCAGCGCCGCGGTGACCGTGTGCGGGTAGACCACCAGCGCCATCGCCGACCCGAGGGCCAGCGTGGCGTACGCCCAGAAACCGGTCTCGCCGGGAACGAAGACGCCGGCGGCCTGACCGGTCCGCGGATCGACCGCCGCCATCTTCTCACCGGCCGAGGTGAAGATCGCCTCGAATCCACCGAGCTTGTGGGGCAGGTAGGCGAACGCCACGAAGACCACCAGGCACAGCAGCACGCCCTTGAGCACCGCGATGAGCGCGGGCGCCCGCAGGCCGCTGAAGTACGTGAAGGCGGCCAGCACGGTGAAGGAGGCGGCGAGCGGCAGGTCGTTGACGAATGCGTTGCTGCTTCCGAGGCCGATGACCTCGAACACCGCCTGGATGCCCACGAGCTGCAACGCGATGTAGGGCAGGGTGGCCATGAGTCCGGTCACGGCCACCGCCAGCGCGAGGCTCCTGCTCTGGTAGCGCCCGCGTACGAAGTCCGCGGGCGTGACGTATCCGCGGCGGTGGGCCACCGACCACAGACGCGGCATCACGATGAACATCAGCGGATACGTGAGGATGGTGTAGGGCACGGCGAAGAACCCGCTCACCGCGCCCGTCGAGAACATCGCCGCAGGTATGGCGATGAACGTGTACGCGGTGTAGATGGTGCCGCCCAGGAGGAACCAGGACGACAGGGTGCCGAAGCCCCGGTCCCCCAACCCCCACTCGTCCAGCGTGTGCATCGGTCCCGCCGTGTGCCGTCCCCGGCGCCCCTGTACGGCGGTGAATCCCATGACGGTCACCACCAAGAAGAAGATCACCAGGATCGTCAGTGCGGTCCAGTCAACGGTGTCCAGATTCATCGGAACCTCTCGCGGTGCTCGCCGTGGTCCCCGAACCCGTACTCCCCGTACTCCCCGTACTCCCCGAAATCGCCGCGACCGGCGCGACCGTCGCGACCGGCGTATCCGCCGTATCCGCCGTATCCGCGGTCCTCGGGGTTCCGACTCCGCCCGCTGGACGTGCCGTATCCGCCATACCTTCGGTCCTCATCGGGCCCGCCGTACGCGCCGGGCGTGTGGTCCGGCGAGCGACCCGTACGGGTCATGAGGAGATAGGCGCACCAGGTCATGCCGGAGGACAGGAACACCCACAGCAGCTGATACCAGTAGAAATACGGGAAACCGAGCAACCACGGGCCCGTACGCGCGTATCCCCCGACCCACAGCAGGGCAGGGAAGGGTGCCGCCAGCAGCGCCGTGGCGCCCAGGCGAGCCCAGGGGCCCGGACTGCGCGGCCGGGGTGTCCGGACCTGCGGTAACGGTGGGTCTGTCACGTCGTTCTCCTCGGTGTTCCATCCGCGGTTTCGTCCACGGTCCGGGCGCTCCTTCCGTGGACCGGTGGACCGGTGGACCGGTGGGTCGGTGGACCGGTGGGTCGGTGAACCGGTCAGGCCGGGCGGCAGGGCGGTCTGGCGGTCTGGCGGTAGGGATCGGCGGTAGGGGGACGACGCGTCCCCCGCACGGCCGGTCTGACAGACGGCGGCGCCCGACCGGCCGCCGGTGGGACGGCCGGTCGGACGGTGGCCGGTCGACCGATCGCGGGAGACGCGTCGGTGGGTGGGGTGTGTGGATGGGCTGTCAGCGGACCCTGTGGGTGTGGGTGTGGGTGTGGACTGCCGGTGTCGGTAGGCCTGTGGACGGCCGTGGGTTGTGGGTTGTCGGTGTCGGTGGTCCGTGTGGACGGGCCTTCTCAGTGGGCCGTGTCGGTGGGTTCTCGGTGTCGGTGGGCCGTGTCGGCTGTGTGGATGGCCCGTGTGGATGGCCAGTGTGGATGGCCAGTGTGGATGGCTGTCGGTGCGGTCTCGTGCGGTTTCGCGTAGTTTCGCGTGGTTTCGTGTGCCGGCGGATCTCTCAGCAGCACCTGGCGCCGGGGTCGGCGTCCCGCCGGTCGATGCGCATCCGCTCGTACTCCCGCCTGGAAAGCAACGGCATGTGCGGGTGGGCGCGGTGCCAGTCGAGGTACCGGTCGTACTCGGTCACCCCGGTGATCTCGCGGACGTACCACCGCGCGAAGCGCAGCAGGGATCGCGGGGTCACGGCGTCTCCGCCTCCCTGGTACCCGCGTCCGCGCCGTCTCCTCCCGTACCGGCGTCGCCCGCGTGACCGGCGCCCGCGTGACCGGCGCCCGCGTGACCGGCGCCCGCGTGACCAGTGCCCGCATGACCGGCGCCCGCGTGACCGGCGCCCGACCCACCGGCGGCCGTGGCGCCGACTCCGGCGTACGCGAGCTCGCGACGCTCGGCGGCGGAGGAGAACAGTCCGGACGGCGCGACGATGACGGACTCGACGTACGGCGCCTCGGCGATCGGCAGCGGCTCACGGGAGCGTATCGCCCGCAGGCAGACGACCGCGGCGTTACCGATGACCAGGAGGACGAGCGCCGCGAACATCGCCGCGAGCACGCCGTCGACGGTGGAGTTCACGACGACGGTGTGCATCTGGTCGAGGTTCTTCGCCGGTGCGAGCACCTTGCCCGCCGCCAGCGCGTCGGCGTACTTCTCCCGCTGGGCGAAGAAGCCGATCTTGGGGTCGTCGTGGAAGACCTTCTGCCAGCTCGCGGTCATCGTCACCGCGACGACCCACAGCAGCGGCATGCCGGGGACCCACGCCCACCGCAGCTTGCCCGACTTGACCAGGATCGTGGTGGCCAGGGTCAGCGCGACGGCGATCAGGAGCTGGTTGGAGAGGCCGAACAGCGGGTAGAGCTGGTTGATGCCGCCCAGCGGGTTGGTGACGCCGGTGTAGAGGAAGTAGCCCCAGGCCAGCACGACCGCGGCGCTGGTGCCCCACAGGCCGGGCTTCCAGCTCACCCGCCCGATCGGCTTCCACAGGTTGCCAAGGGAGTCTTGAAGCATGAAGCGGGCGACGCGGGTGCCGGCGTCCACGGTGGTCAGGATGAACAGCGCCTCGAACATGATCGCGAAGTGGTACCAGAACGCCTTGAACGCGGCGCCGCCGAAGATCCCGGACAGGATCTCAGAGATGCCGACGGCAAGGGTGGGGGCACCGCCGGTGCGGGCGATCACGGTCTGCTCCTGGACCGCCGCCGCGGCGGCGCGCAGGTCGTCCGGGGTGATGACGAAGCCCAGCTTCGTGACGGCGGCCGCCGCGCTCTCGGGAGTGGTGCCGAGCAGGGCGACGGGCGCGTTCATCGCGTAGTAGAGGCCGGGTTCGAGCGCGCTCGCGGCGATCAGCGCCATGATGGCGACGAACGACTCCATGAGCATCGCTCCGTAGCCGATCAGCCGGACCTGCGACTCCTTCTGGAGCATCTTCGGCGTGGTGCCGGAGGCGATGAGCGAGTGGAAGCCCGACATCGCGCCGCAGGTGATGGTGATGAACAGGAACGGGAACAGCGACCCGGCGAAGACCGGCCCGGTGCCGCTGAGCGCGAACTTGGTGATCGCCTCGTTCTGCAGGTGCGGCGCCGCGACGACCACGCCGACGGCGAGCAGTCCGATCGTGCCGACCTTCATGAACGTCGACAGGTAGTCGCGCGGCGTCAGCAGCATCCACACCGGCAGCACCGAGGCCAGGAAGCCGTAGACCACCAGGCAGATGACGAGGGTCTGGGGGCTCAGCGTGAAGGCGTCGGCCCAGGCCGAGTTCTGGACCCAGCCGCCGCCCGCGATGGCCAGCAGCAGCAGCACCACGCCGACGACGCTGGCCTCCATGACCTTACCCGGCCGCAGCATGCGCAGGTAGACCCCCATGAACAGGGCGATGGGGATGGTCATCGCGATGGAGAAGGTGCCCCACGGCGAGTGCGCGAGCGCGTTCACCACGACGAGCGCGAGCACCGCGAGCAGGATGATCATGATGGCGAACACCGCGACCAGCGCGGCAGTCCCGCCCACCGGGCCGATCTCCTCGCGCACCATCTGGCCGAGGCTCTTGCCGTCGCGGCGCATCGAGAAGAACAGGGTCACCATGTCCTGGACCGCACCGGCCAGGATGACCCCGACGATGATCCAGATCGTGCCCGGCAGATAGCCCATCTGCGCGGCGAGGACCGGTCCGACCAGCGGCCCGGCTCCGGCGATCGCGGCGAAGTGGTGGCCGAACAGCACGCGCCGGTCGGTCGGATGGAAGTCGACGCCGTTGTCGAGTCGTTCGGCCGGCGTCGCCCTGCGATCGTCGACACCGAGCACCCGGCGGGCGATGAATCGGGAGTAGAAGCGGTACGCGATCGCGTAGGAGCCGAGCGCGGCGGCCACCAGCCAGATCGCCGAGATCTTCTCACCACGGGACAGGGCCAGGACACCCCAGGCCACCGCGCCCACCGCCGCGACGGCGCCCCATACGAGGATCGATTTGGGAGTGACTCTGGCGCCACCCGAGCCGATTTTGGACATGGATGATCCTCCTGAAAACAAGCAGGACAAAACACGCGTGATTGCCGGGAAAGATCAGCTCAGGGTCCGAGGAAGGGACCGAGCCGCATTATCCGCGACGCGCGCCACCATTACGGGGTGACGCGCGCCGCGTTCACGACCAGCGATCGTTCGCGATATCCACGCCGCGCGAGGCGGATATTACAAACGACGCTCATCGTGCGTTACAGGCCGCTGTCATCGCGCCCGGAATGATCGTCAGGCGGACGATCACGTCGCAGCGCGTACGCAACGGCCATGAACACCACGCTTCCCGGTACCCAGAGCAGCTGATACCAGAAGAAGAACCGCATTCCGGCCAAATGCGGCGCATCGTGGGGATACCACGGCACCCACAGGAGCGCCAGTACGGGAATGGCCAGGCAGACAGCGGCGGCGGCGCGCCGTGCCGTCCAATTCGGCTTCACCATCGTGCCCTCCGGAGAGTTTCCGCGGTCTGATGCAGGGTTGCGGACACGAGCGAGTTGGTTTACCCCGTTTTTCGAGGAGATTTCGTGTCAACCAATCGGGGACTCCACGCAACATGAAGGTAATTGCCGGGCTTCTATGGACGGTGGCCGATGATCGAGCCGTTGAGTGCGACCACGTTCCTCGCGGTGCTCGGTGGTACCTCGCTGCTCGCGGTCGCCGCCCGCAGGTTCCGCCTCCCTCCCGAGTTGCCGACGCTGGAGAGCTGGGCGCTGGCGGATCGCCGGTTCGGCACCCCGACGACCTGGTTCCTGCTCGGCGGGACGATCTACACGGCCTACACCTTCGCCGCCGTTCCCGGACTGGTGTACGGCACCGGGGCGATCGGGTTCTTCGCGCTGCCGTACACCGTGATCGTGTGCCCGCTCGCCTTCGTCCTGCTGCCGCGGCTCTGGTCGGAGGCACGCCGCCACGGGCACATCACCGTCGCCGACGTCGTCCGGGGACGGTACGGCTCTCCGGCTCTCGCGCTCGTCGTCGCGGTGACGGGAGTGCTGGCCACGATGCCCTACATCGCGTTGCAGCTCGTGGGCATCCGGGCGGTGCTGTCGGCGGGCGGGCTCTACCCGCGCGGGGTGTTCGGCGATCTCGCGCTGGTCGGCGTGTTCGCGGTGCTCGCCGTGGCCACCTACCGGCACGGCCTGCGCGCCCCGGCGGTCATCTCGCTGATGAAGGGCGTGGCGATCTTCTGTGCCGCCCTCGCCGTGTCCTTCCTCGTGCTCGACCGGCTCGGCGGGCCCGGCCCGATGTTCGACGGCGCCGAGCGCGCGCTCTCCTCGGGGGCGGTGCCCGCGGCGTCGCTCAGCCTCGACCCGAACCTGTTCGCGGTGTACGCCACCCTCGCGCTGGGCTCGGCGCTGGCCCTGCTGCTCTACCCTCACGTGCTGACCGCGACGTTCGCCGCGTCGAGCGCCGACACACTGCGCCGCGCGTCGATCGCGCTGCCCGCCTGGACGGCGGTGCTGGCGATGTTCGCCATGCTGGGCGTCGCCGCGCTCGCGGCCGGCATCCACGCGCCGTCCGGCAGCGCCGAGGCCGCCGTCCCGCTGCTCGTCAAGGAGCTGATGCCCGCCGCCCTGACCGGCCTGGTCTTCGGCGCCCTCGCCGTCGGCGCGCTGGTGCCGGCCGCGGTGATGTCGATCGCGGTGGCCACCACGTTCGTCCGCAACATCTATGTCGAGTGCTTCCATCCGACCGCCACGCCGAAGCATCAGACGCGGATCGCCCAGCTGGTCTCGCTCAGCACCAAGATCGGGGCGGTCGTCTTCGTCTTCGGGCTGCGCGACCAGGACGCCATCAACCTGCAACTGCTCGGCGGGGTCTGGATCCTGCAGACCTTCCCCGCCGTCGCCATCGGGCTGTTCACCCGGCGACTCCACCACAGGGCCCTGCTGGTCGGGTGGGGCGCCGGCATGGCCGCGGGCACGCTCATGGTCGTCTACAGCGGCTTCTCCTCGCTGGTCCCCGTGGGTCTGGGCGGCCAAGGGGTGCAGGCGTACGCCGCGGTCGTGGCGCTGGCGCTGAACCTCGCCGTCGTCGTGGCCCTCACACCGCTCATCAACCGCACCTGCGGGACCCGTCCGCCACCGCTGGACGAACCGGTCCGCACGCCACCGGAAGCGGGGACGGTCCGATGACCGGGACACGCCCGATGACAGCACCGTTGACACCACCGCCGACGCCACCGCCGACACCACTGTCCGCAGCGCCGCCGACTCCACCGCCGGCGACACCACCGACCCCAGCGACCCGGCCGTCGGCACCGCCGACACCGCCCTCGGCACCGTCGGCCGCGCCCGTACCGCCGGGCATGGAACGCGAGGCCGCGCTGACCCGACTGTTCGAGTCGCACTACACCGGCCTGCTCCGGCTGGCCGTGCTGCTCGGCGCGGACGACGCCGAGGACATCGTCGCCGAGGCGTTCTGCGAGCTGCACCGCCGCTGGAACCGGCTGCGCACGGCCGACGCCGCCCTGCCGTACCTGCGCTCGGTGGTCTGCAACCTCACCCGGATGCGGCTGCGCCATCTCCAGGTCGTACGCAAGCACGCGGATTGGAGCACCGATCTGGAACGGTCGGCGGAGAGCGTCGCCCTGCTCCGCGACGACCAGAAGGCGCTGATCGACGCGCTGCGGCAACTCTCGGTACGGCAGCGCGAGGCGCTGGTCCTGCGCTACTGGCTCGGGCTGCGGGAGAGCGACATCGCCGCGGCCATGAGCATCTCCTGTGGCGCGGTCAAGGCGCATACGAACCGCGGCATGGCCACCCTCACCAAGATCATGCGGGAGCGACGATGACCACCGGCCCGGCCAGCACCGAGGACCAGCTGCGCGAGGTCTTCGAAACGCTCGCCAGCGGCGTGCGGGCGGCTCCGGACGCCTACCAGCGGGTGCAGCACGAGTGGCGGCGCCGCGAGCGCAGGCGCCGCCTCATCCTGGCCGCCCTGGTGGTGCTCGTGTTCACCCTCGCCGACGCCGCGGGCCTGTGGGCGCTCAACCAGGCCCGCAACCAGCCGCACATCGTCTTCAACGACCCCTCCCCTGCCCGGTCGCATGTCCTACCCTCCGGTCCGACGGCTCCGTGACCGCTGCCGTCCGGCGTGCGGTCAGCCGTTGATCCGGGTCTCGCTCGCCGAGCGGGAGACGCGACGCCGTACAGGACAGAGCGAGGGTGAGTGGCACGCGAGCGTCGCGCCGTACATCCTCGAGGTCGTCGAGAGCGGCGCCTATCCCCACTTCACCAGACGGGTCGTCGAGGCGCGCGACCCGAGCTTCACCGAGCAGTTCACCTTCGGACTCGAGCGCATCCTCGACGGCGTCAGCGCGGGCTGAGCGGGCGCGACGCGTGTTTCGGGGCCGCCTCTCGCGACCGCACGGCTGTTTCATCCCACGCGGTAGGGTCCGTCGCGTGGCGGAGGAGATCCTTTCCGGCGGAGGCGTCAACCAGGTCGTCCGGGTGGGCACGACGGTCCGGCGTCCGGCCGGGCCGTGGACGCGGGGCGTGCACGCGTTGCTCCGCCACCTCGCGGAAGCTGGGTTCGACGGCGCCCCACGAGCGCACGGCCTGGACGAGAGCGGCCGCGAGGTTCTCGACTTCGTCCCGGGCGAGGTCGCGCACTACCCGCTCCCCGACCATGTCTGGACCGACGTCACGCTTGAGGCCGTGGCGCGGCTCCTGCGCGCCTACCACGACGCGACCACGAGCTTCCGCCCTTCGGAACATCAGGACTGGTACTTCCCCGCACGCGAGCCCGCCGAGGTGATCTGTCACGGGGACGTCGCGCCGTACAACTGCGTCTTCCGGCATGGGCGACCGGTGGCGTTCATCGACTTCGACACCGCGCATCCGGGGCCACGGCTGGGGGACGTCGCGTACGCCGCCTACCGGTTCGCGCCACTGACCGCCGTGGGCGACGGCGAACCGGTGCGGCCGGTCGAGGAGCAGGCCCGCAGGCTCCGCCTGTTCTGCGACGCGTACGGCCTGGGCGACGACGACCGCGCGGCGCTTCCCGAGATCGCCCGGGAGCGACTGCACGCGCTCGTGGCCCATATGCGCGACCAGGCCGCTGCCGGAAACGCCGCGTTCGCCGGGCACCTGGCGGCGGGGCACCACACGCTGTACCTCACCGACGCCGCCCACATCGACCGGCACGCCGACCTTTTCCGTACGGCGCTCATGCAGCAGCCATGACAGATCTTGCTTCGCCGTCGACGGCATCGCGTCGACGATCCGGACGGGCGTGGGATGCCATATGTCCCCCTTGTCAGTCCCCCATGTTGTGGCAGGCCAGATAGTGTCCGTCGCCGACCTCGCGCAGCAGCGGCTCCTCCGCCGCGCAGCGGTCGGTGGCCAGCGGGCAGCGCGTACGGAACCGGCAGCCGCTGGGCGGGTTCAGCGGAGACGGCAGTTCGACGGACTTCTCCCCCGGCTCCGCCAGGCCGCCCGGTGATCGGCTGCCCGCCGCCCGACCATCAGCCGCCTGACCGTCCGTGGTCGGGTCGGCCTCGGGCACGGAGGCGAGCAGCAACCGGGTGTAGGGGTGCAGGGCCGACCCGGCCAGCCGCGCGGACGGCGTGACCTCGCACACCTTGCCGAGGTACATCACCATGATCCGGTCGCTGATGTTCTTCACCACGGCGAGGTCGTGCGCGATGAAGATCATGCTCAGGTCGTAGCGCGACCTGGTCTCCTCAAGGAGGTTGAGGATCTGGGCCTGCACGGAGACGTCGAGGCTGGAGACGGGCTCGTCGCAGATCAACACCCGCGGGTCCAGCATGAGCGCGCGGGCGATGCAGATCCGCTGGCACTGGCCGCCGGAGAGCTCGTGCGGCCGCCGGTCCCAGACGACGGCGGGATCCAGCCCGACCGAGGAGAGGACCGACTCGACCTGCTCCCTGCTCGGCCTGGTCCCCCAGATCGACAGGCCCTCGGCGACGAGGTCCCTGACCCTGCGGCGCGGGTTCAGGGAGGAGACGGGGTCCTGCAGGATCATCTGCATCTTCTTGCGCCGGGTGCGCAGCGTCCTGGGGGTGAGCCCGGTCAGCTCGGTCCCGTCCAGCCGTACCGAGCCTGACTTCGGCGAGGGGAGCTGCATCACGGCGCGTCCGGCGCTCGACTTGCCGCAGCCGGACTCGCCCAGGATGCCCAGGGTCTCACCGTCGAGCAGGTCGAAGCTCACCCCGGAGACCGCGTGCACCTTCTGACCGCGTCCGGCGGGGAACTCCACGACCAGGTCGTCGACGACCAGGACACGATCCTGGCCGGAGCGCATGTGCGCGGTGCCGGTACCGGCCATCATGATCCTCCTGCGTTGACGGAGCGGACGGGGTGATGGCAGGCGAACGCGCGCGCCGCGTCGCCGTCGGCCTCGGGGAGCAGTCGCGGGGAGACCTGCCGGCAGTCGTCCGCCGCGTAACGGCAGCGCGGCGCGAACCGGCATCCCTGCGGGGGCGCGACCATGTCCGGCGGCGAGCCGTCGATCGCCTCCAGCCGGGAGTGCGGCGGGTGATGCAGGCGCGGGACCGCTGACAGCAGCGCCTCGGTGTACGGGTGGCGTGGAGCGGCGAACAGGACGTCCGCGTCGGCGAGCTCCACGATCCGGCCGGCGTACATCACCGCGACCCGGTTCGCCCGGCCCGCGACGACCTGGAGGTTGTGGCTGACCAGGATGATCGCCATGCCGAGTTCGGCCTGGAGCCTGCCGAGCAGGTCCAGGATCTGCTTCTGCACGGTGACGTCGAGCGCGGTGGTCGGCTCGTCGGCGATGAGCAGCTTCGGCCCGTTGGCCAGCGCCATGGCGATGACCACCCGCTGGCGCATGCCGCCCGACAGCTCGTGGGGGTACTGGCCGAGGCGGCGTCCGGGCTCGGGAATGCCGACCAGCCGGAGCAGCTCCTCGGCGCGGGCCCGGGCGGCGGCCCGGGAGAGCCCGCCGTGCCTGCGCAGGCTCTCGGTCAGGTGGAGGCCGATCTTCTTGACCGGGTTGAGCGCGCTCATCGGGTCCTGGAAGACCATGCCGACGTCGGATCCCCACAGCTCGCGACGCCCGGCGCCCGTGAGCGCGTGGATGTCGGTGCCGTCCATGAGCACGCGGCCCGAGACCGTCATGGTGGCGCCGGTGGTGTAGAGGCCCATGATCGTACGGCCGAGCACGGACTTCCCCGACCCGGACTCACCGACGATGCCGAGCGTCTCCCCCGCGTTCAGGGTGAGGGAGACGCCGTCCACCGCCTTCATGTCCCCGCGGCGGGTGTGGATTTCGGTGCGCAGGTCGTCGACGACCAGCAGCGGCGCCGGGTCACCGGCGGGCGGCCGCGTGTCCGCGGGGAGGGGGCTCTGACTCATGACACTCCTCGGCCGTGTCCGGCGGATCTTCTCGACCTGGCGCGGCCGCCCGGGCGACGCCTCGGCGCGGATCCGCGACGCGTTGCTAGAGCTTCGCCTGGCGGGGGTCCCACCGCTTCCTCGCCTTCTCACCGATGAGGTTGAACGCGAAGACGGTCAGGAAGAGCGTCACGCCGGGAACGAGCACGATGTGCGGATGGTCCTGGAAGGCGTTGCCCTCGCCCTCGGCGATCATGTTCCCCCATGAGGGGTCCGGCGGCTGGATGCCCAGGCCGAGGAAGCTCAGCGACGCCTCGGCCACGATCAGCACCGACACGATGACCATGCCGTACGACGCGAGGGGCAGCAGGACGTTGGGCAGCAGTTCCCGGACCATCACCCGCCACCGCGAGGCGCCCATCGCCTTCGCCGCCAGCACGAACTCCCGCTGGGCGAAGGTCAGCGTGCCGGCCCGCGCCATCCGGATCATGCTGGGCAGGGCGAGCAGCGACAGGGCGATCGCGATGTTGCGCAGGTTCGGCTCCAGCACGGTGCCCAGCGCGATCAGCAGGATCAGGGGCGGTACGGCGAGCAGCGAGTTGGTGAACACGCCGACGACGGTGTCCGTCAGCCTCCGGAAGAACCCGGCCAGGATGCCGATCGCGCCGCCCGCCACCATGCCGATGGCGACCGCGCCGATCGAGACCAGCAGCGACGCGCGGGCGCCGTAGACGATCCGCGCCAGCAGGTCCAGCCCGAAGTTGTTGGTCCCGAGCGGATGCTCGGAGAACAGGGCGGGCGGTGCCATCGCGGGCGCCTCGATCGTCTTCGCGATGTCCCGGTACTCCCCGAGGGGCAGGACCGGAGCCAGCAGCGCCGCCAGCACCAGCACGACGAGCCACACCAGGCAGAGCCAGAACATGAGGTCGAAGGAGCCGCCGAAGGCACCTCGGCCGAGCCGGGCGACACCCGCGTACGCGACCGCGAGTCCGGCGGCGAACGCGAGGAAGCACACCCAGCCGGGCGCGGGCAGCATGGTCGGCGAGACGGTGGTCAGGGCGATGCCCGGTACGGCGAGGCCGAGCCCGCTCCAGGACAGGTGACGAGGTCGCGGCCCGCGTGCCGTTCCCCCCGTTCCCCCCGTGCTCCCTCTGCCCCCCGTGCCCGCTACACCTCCCGGGCGCACATGGTCCAGGTGGTCCGCGCCGTCGCCGGGACGGGAGCCGCCCTCCGCCGGGCCGGTGCTCTCAACGATGTCAGACATGCGCCCGCCTGATCCGTGGGTCGAGGTAGCCGTACGACAGGTCGATCAGCGCGTTCGCCAGGACGTAGATGAGCGCGATGACCAGCACGGCCCCCTGCACCATGGGGAAGTCGCCCTTGTCCGCCGATCCGATGATCAGCGTGCCCATGCCGGGAAGGGCGAACAGGTACTCCACGATCACGGTGCTCCCGATCAGCCGCCCCAGGCTGATGCCCAGAAGTGTGATCAGTGAGAAGGACGAGGGCCGGAGCGCGTCGCTGAACAGCACGCGCGCCGCCGTCATCCCCTTGGCCTTGGCCGCGAGGATGAAGTCCTCCTGGAGCGTGGTGATCAGGTCGCCGCGCAGGATCCTGGTGAACATCGCGGTCTCGGCCAGCGCGATCGTCAGCGCGGGCAGGAACGCGTGGTAGAGGTTGTCGCCGAGGCCCTCGCCGAGCCGTACCCACTCGGCTCTCGGGAACCAGCCGAGCTGGTTCGAGAAGACCATGATGATCAGCAGGCCCGCGAGGAAGCTGGGGACCGAGAGTACGCCGAACGTACCGGCGCTGATGATCCGGTCCACTCTGCCGTCGGCGTGGTAGGCCGACCACATCGCCAGCGGCACCGAGACGACCAGTGCCATGACGAGCCCGAGGACGGCCACCTCCGCGCTCACCGGGAGGGCCGCGGCGATGCGCTCGGCGACGTCGCTGTTGGGAGGGATGAGGGAGGCGCCCAGGTCGCCCTGGAGCGCCGACCCCAGCCAGCTTCCGTACCTCACCAGGAACGGGTCGTTCAGTCCCATCTCTTCGCGCAACGCCGCATACTCTGCGGGCGTGTGCCCTTCGCCGAGAACGGTGATCGCGGGATCTCCGGGGGTCAGGTCCACCAGCGCGAAGGTGCCCACGCTGACGACGAACAGGACCGCCGCGATCTCGGCCAGCCGTTTCAGCACACCGCGTGCCATGCCGGTCGCCCTCCTTTCCTCGTCACGTCTCCTCCTCGCGTCACGAACTCGCGTCACGAACTCGTGTCGCGGTCATGTCGCAGGGTGATGTCGCAGGGGATGTCACGAGCGGGCCGCCCGGCCGGCCTGGCTGCCGGGCCCGCCGGTCACCGGGCCCGCCGTGAGGCCGGGCGGCCGCTCTACTGACCGGGTCCCGGTCAGCCTGCCGGGGCGATCCACGCGTCGTCGAGCAGGATCATGCTGTTCACGCTGTCCTCGACGCCGTGGACGTTCTTCTGCCACGCGAGGAACTCGGGAGTGGGCCCGTAGACGAGCGCGGGGACGTCCGTGTTCCACTGCTTCTGGATCCGGCCCATGATCGCGCGCTGCTCGTCCTCGGTCTCCGCGACCTGGAACTCGTCGATCAGCGCGTCCATCTCGGGACCGGTGTGCATGCCGACGCTGAGGTTGCCCTTGCTGTGCAGGGTCGCGAACATCCGCCCGTACGGCCCGGCCTCGCGCCAGCTGATGCCCCATCCGGCCACGTCGTAGTCCTTGTTGACCGCCACCTTGGTGATCTGGTCGGCGACGGCGCGGACCAGGTCGAGCTCGACCTGGAAGCCGACGCTCTCCAGCATCGCCTTGATCGCCAACGCGGTGGCCCGGGCGGAGGGATCCTGGCGGCCGAGATAGGTGATCTTCCCGTCGAACCCGTCGGCCTTCGCCTGCTTGAGCAGTTCCCTGGCCTTGTCCGGGTCGTACGCCAGGGACGCGTTGTCGGTGTGCCAGCGTGAGAAGTCCGGGAAGACCTCGTTGTTGGCGACGCCCGCCCCGTTGTAGGCGCGCTGGTAGATCACCTCGGGCTTGATCGCGTGGAACAGCGCCTGGCGCACACGCGGGTCGGCTCCCGGTCGGCCCTCGGAGGCGTTGATGACGCCGACGTTGCCCAGGGCGACCAGGTTCATGTACCCGTGGAACCCGTCGCCCAGCGCCTTGTCGATGAGTGCGGGGTCACGGAAGAAGGCGGCCTGTGCCCCGCCCGATCTGAGGGTGTCCAGCAGGGCGTTGGGGTCGGTCATGTAGATGACCCGGATCTTGTCCAGGTTCGGGCGGCCGTCCCAGTAGTCCGCACGCGCGTTGAGCACGGTCTCCTCGTGCGGCGCGTAGGTGCCGAAGGTGAACGCCCCGGCTCCCACGGGCGTGAACGTGCCGCCGTCGTCCGACGACTTGGCGACGATCATGCCGGGGCCGGTGGTCAGCATGTACGGGAAGGTGGGCCACTTCTTCGCCAGCGTGAAGACCACGGTCGAGTCGTCCGGCGTCTCGACGGACGTGACGTTGTCCTTCCAGAGCCGTGCCTCGTCCGCGCCCTTCTCGACGTAGCGGTCGAGGCTCCACTTGACGGCCTTGGCGTTCAGCGGCGTGCCGTCGCTGAACGTGACGCCGTCGCGCAGGGTGAGCGTCCACTTCTTGTAGCCGTCGCCTGCCTCCAGCCCCTTCGCGAGCTGCGGCTTCACCTCACCGGCCGTGCTGTCCCAGCGCATGAGCACGTCGTAGATCGCCGCCATCTCCAGGCCGCCGGTGGAACCGGCGACGATGGTCTGCGCGGGGTCGAGCACGGCGGCCTCGGCGTAGGCGCCGAACGTCAGCGTGCCGCCCTTCACCGGTTCGCCGCCGGAGTCGTCGCCGATCATTCCCACCTGGTAGGTGGAGGGTGACGGCTTGGTGGTCTGGCCGGTCGCGGCGGTGTTCTTGCCTGCGGGGGATGACGTGCACGCCGCCGTGAGCGCCGCGGCGACGAGCAGTCCGGCCGCCGGGCGCAACCACGTCGTGTTTCGAGGCTTCATCGCTTCCTCCTATTGGCCGCCCGGAAATCGCGCATACGGGCGGACAGGAAGCGAGGCAATCAGGACAGATCA
Source organism: Microtetraspora sp. AC03309 (assembly GCF_020826795.1). Lineage (NCBI taxonomy): Bacteria > Bacillati > Actinomycetota > Actinomycetes > Streptosporangiales > Streptosporangiaceae > Microtetraspora > Microtetraspora sp. AC03309. Next base: position 36,990 of record NZ_JADDIL010000013.1, read on the forward strand.
TCACGAGTTCCGCTATGTCCCACTGAGTGAGACATAGGCCACACAAGATCACATACTGCCTGGTAATCGACATGAGGACCACTGAAACGGCCGGTGCGTGCCGTACCAGATCTTCCCGAAACGCCCCCGATACACAAGGAGCGCCAGTGCCAGAGGACAGCCCCCGAGCCCTGCTCTCCGACGACCGACCCGCCGACCGGATCACCTTCGCCGGACTGGTGGCGGCCCGCGCGGACGACGACCGTACGGGGTTGAAGTTCGAGGACCGGTGCTGGACCTGGCGGGAGATCGTCGCCGAAGCCCGGCTGCGGGCCGGGCTCGCCCGCGACCTCAGGAAGCCCGGCCCCTGGCACATCGGCCTGTTCCTGGAGAACACCCCGGAGCACCTGTTCTGGTTGCTCGGCGCCGCCCTCGCCGGGGCGACCGTGATCGGGGTCAACCCGACCCGGCGGGGCTCCGAACTGGCCGGAGACATCAACTTCACCGACTGCCAGCTCCTCGTCACCGAGACAGGGAGGCAGGACCTGCTCGACGGGCTCGCGCTGGACTGCCGGGACCGGATGCTGGTCACCGACTCGGACGCGTACGCGACGGCCCTCGCGGGGACCGCGCCGCTGGGCTCAGAGGCCGGCGCGGTGCCTCCCGAGACGTACTTCTCGCTGATCTTCACCTCCGGGACCACGGCCGCGCCGAAGGCGGTGATCTGCAGCCAGGCCCGGCTCGGCCGGATCGCCCTCCAGCAGCGGCAGCGAAGGAATCTCCGCCCGGACGACGTCTTCTACGTCGTGATGCCGATGTTCCACTCGAACGCGATCATGGCGGGCATCGCGCCCGCCGTCGCCTCCGGCGGATGCGTCGTGCTGCGGCGCAAGTTCTCCGCGTCCGCGTTCCTGCCCGACGTACGCAAGTACGGCGTGACCTTCTTCAACTACGTCGGCAAGCCGCTCAACTACATCCTCGCCGTGCCCGAGAAGCCCGACGACGCCGACAACCCGCTGCGCATCGCGTTCGGGAACGAGGCGGCCGACCGCGACATCGAGGAGTTCGCCCGGCGCTTCGGCTGCACGGTCATCGACTCGTACGGCACAAGCGAGGGCGAGGTGCGGCTCAACCGTGTTCCGGGCACGCCGCGCGGCTCCCTGGGAGTGTCGGAGGCGGGCATCGTCGTCGTCGATCCGGAGACGCTGGAGGAGTGCCCGCGAGCGGAGTTCGACGAGGCGGGCGCTCTCCTCAACGCCGACCAGGCGATCGGAGAGATCGTCAACACGGTCGGAGCCGCCGCGTTCGAGGGCTACTACAAGAACCCCGAGGCCACCGCGGCGCGGATCCGGGGCGGCTGGGTGTGGTCGGGTGACCTCGCCTACCGCGACGCCCAGGGGTTCTGGTACTTCGCCGGCCGGAACAGCGACTGGCTGCGCGTGGACGGGGAGAACTTCGCGGCCGCGCCCGTGGAGCGGCTGCTGGCCCGCTTCGAGGCGTTCACGGACGTCGCGGTCTACGCCGTTCCCGACGCCGAGGTGGGCGACCAGGTGATGGCCGCCGTCGTGCTCGCCGACGGCCGCGCCTTCGACGCGGAGGCGTTCGCGGACTTCCTCGGCCGCCAGCCGGACCTCGGAACCAAGTGGGTGCCCCGGTATATCCGGATCATGGCGGATTTGCCCCGCACGGCCACGAGCAAGGTGGTCAAACGGCCGCTGCGCGACGAGGCGTGGCGCACCCCCGACCCCGTGTTCGTACGGCACGGCGCCACCCTCGCCTACACGGCCCTCACACCGGACAGCACCGCCTGACCTGCGAGAACGCGATCCATTCGGCCGCAGGTCGGGGCGGAGGCCGGCTGTGGTCCCGTTCAACGGGAGCGGCACGGTCCCGGCATGATCGGAGGTCATAGCCTGCCGCGCATGAGGTACGCCGTCATCGCCCCCGTTGCCGCCGACACCACCGCGGATCCGGAATGGATCAGCGGGTTCGCCCAGCATGCCGAGGCGTGCGGATTCGAGTCGATCGTGGTTGTCGAGCACGCGGTGGTGATGACCGGCTACTCCAGCGTCTACCCGTACGACAGGTCGGGGAAGATGGAGCTCGCCGACGACTGCGACATCCCGGACCCGCTGGACCTCCTGTCCTTCCTCGCCGGCCGTACCAGCCGGATCGGGCTCGCGACCGGAGTCCTGGTGTTGCCCAACCACCACCCCGTCGTCCTGGCCAAGCGCCTCGCCACCATCGACGCGCTGTCGGGCGGCCGGCTCCGCCTGTGCGTGGGCATGGGCTGGATGAAAGAGGAGATCGAGGCGTGCGGCGCCCCCTTCGAGGCGCGCGGCCGTCGTGCGGACGAGCAGATCGACGTGATGCGGAAGCTATGGGCCGGCACCTCGCCCGGCGGCGTCGAGCACCACGGAGAGTTCTTCGACTTCCGCGGCGCGATGAGCTACCCGAAGCCCGCGCGGGAGGGCGGCGTGCCCATCCACATCGGCGGGCACAGCGTGGCCGCCGCGCGGCGGGCCGGCCGGCGCGGCGACGGACTCCAGCCGCTCGGCCTGGCCGGCGACGAGCTGCGCAGGCTCGTGGGCATCATGCGCGAGGAAGCGGAGAAGAACGACCGCGACCCGGACGCCCTGGAGCTCTCGCTCGGGCACCTGGTCACCCGGATCACGGCGGAGAAGGCCGAGTCCCTCGCCGCACTCGGCGCCGACCGGATCGTGCTCGCCGCCGACCCGACGCCGGACCTCGCCCGGGCCAAGGACGATCTGTCGGCCTGCGCCGACCGCCTCGGACTGGCCGGCGCATGACGCTCACCACCGGCGACCGGGTGGAGCTCGGCGACCTGGTGGCCCGGTACGCGTTGTACACCGACCGCCGGGACCTGGACGGCCTGGTGAGTCTGTTCACGGAGGACGGCGTGCTCGTCCTCCCGGAGCCGCCGCACACCCTCGGGCCCGTACGGACCGCCACCGGCCGCGCCGAGATCCGCGCGGCGATGGCGCGACTGGCCGATATCCCGGTCACCCTGCACGCGCTGGCCGGGCAGGTGTTCGACGCCGGCCCGGGCGCCGGGACGGCCACGGGGCACATCGCCTGCGTCGCCCACCACCTGACGGAACGGGCGCCCGGCGAGGTGTCCGACCTGGTGTGGCACCTGCGCTACACCGACTCCTACCGGCGCGACGACGACGGCTGGCGCATCCGGCACCGCGCGCTGCGGATCGACTGGATCGAGACACGGCCCGTACGCCGGTGGAACGGCGGGGAACGAGGAGGACGATCGTGAGCGGCACCCCATCGACATCGGCCCGGGTCTCCGTCGTGACCGGCGGCGCGCTCGGCATCGGGGGCGCGATCAGCCGCCGGCTCGCCGCCGCGGGCGACCTGGTGGTACTCAACGACATCGACGGCGAGGCCGCGGAACGGACCAGGGCCGAGATCGAGACCGCCGGAGGCCGATGCGTCACGGTGATCGGCGACGCCGCCCACGACGACACGGTCACGCGGGTCGTCGAGACCGCTCTCGACGCGGGCGGCGGCCGGGTCGACGTGCTGGTGAACAACGTCGGCGACTTTCGCCCGGCGTCCAAGACCTTCCTCCACAGCAAGCCCGAGCAGTGGCAGCGCCTGTACGAGCTGAACCTGCTGCACGTCTTCGCGATGAGCCACGCGCTGCTCCCCGTGATGATCGAGCAACGCTCCGGCGTGGTGATCAACAATTCCACCGTCGAGGCGTTCCGCGGCATTCCCGGCCACGCGGTGTACTCCGCGTACAACGCCGGGGTGTCGGCGTTCACCAAGAGCCTTGCCGTCGAGGTCGGGCAGTACGGCATCCGGGTGAACGCCATCGCGCCCGACCTGGCCGACACGCCGCAGACCCCGGCGGCCGCGATGCTGCGCGGGCGCGATCCCGAACTGCTCCGCACCTGGATCCCGCTCGGCCGGTTCGGGGAGCCCGACGACTACGCGGCCGTCGTGGCGTTCCTCGCCTCGGACGACGCCCGGTTCGTCACCGGCCACACCATCCCGGTGGACGGCGGGACCCTCGCCGCGTCCGGCTGGTACGGCAGGGCCGACCGCAAGGGCTGGACGAACATGCCCAACGAGCCATGACCACACCACCGAGCCACCGTGCGGCCCGGCGTTCCCGATCTTCCGCTAGGGAGCGCCGGGCCGCACGGTTGTAGGCGGCCATCACGGTTCAGGTCGTCTCCACCGTCGTCGGGAGCGTCTCCTGCGTTTCGACTACACGAAGGGTCGCACGCCAGGTGAGCTGCACGAAGGGTCGCACGTCAGGTGACGGGCACGATCGTCGCCTCGACGAGGGACCCGTCGTCGATGAGGAGCACTCCCAGGGTCCCGTACGGCTGGCGCCGCCGGTCGGTGGGCGAACCGGGATTGAAGACACGCAGTCCCTCCTCGGTCTCGTCCAGCGGGATGTGGGAGTGCCCGAAGATCACGAGATCGGCGGACGGGAACCTGCGGCGCATCCGGGTGATCCGCCCGCGCGCCTGGCCGCTGTCGTGGATCATCGCCACGCTCACGCCACCGAGATCCAGTTCCAACGTCTCCGGAGCCACCAGGTCCGGGACGTCGTTGTTGCCCTTGACGACGTGGACGGGGGCATAGGCCGCCAGTTCGTCGAGCACCGAGGGCACGCACACGTCCCCGGCGTGCAGGATCACGTCCGCGTCGCGAAGCTGCTCCGCCACCCGGGGTGGGCACGACTTCCACCGGCGCGGCGCGTGGGTGTCCGACAGGACGACGACCTTCATCTCTCCCCCTCCGCTCCGCGTTCGTTCCCCGTGCCCTACCCTTGCGCTCTGCCCCTGCGCCCTACCCGCGACAGAGCCCGATTTTCCGGATTAGGAGTGGACTTCGATCTCGATGATCCTGCTGTAGTCGTTGGCGCCGTTCGAGGCCAGCGCGGAGATGCGGACGGCATCGGTGGTGACGGGGGTGAAGTCGGACCTGACCATACCGGCGGTGTTACCGCGGACCTGGGCGACCGTACGCCACTGGCCGTCCACCCTGGCCTGGACGTCCCAGTCGCGCAGCCCCACCGAGGACGCCGGGTAGCGCTCGGTGTCCAGGGTGTACAGGTCGACCCGGGAGATCTGCCGGGGCTCGCCGAGCGCGATGTCGAGGGTGTCGGGCCATTTACGGGAGGTCGCGTCGTTCCAGCCGTTGCCGCCCGCCCAGCCGTTGGAGCTGCGGTCGCCGTCGACGACGCTGCACGGGGGGTAGTTGGCGTTGGTGTGCTGCGACGACGCGGTGACCGGCCGGCGGAGCGCCAGGTTGCCGCCATTGTCCAGCTCCCCGACGTCGACGACGGAGATCGGCACGGCCAGTTCCTCCTGCCCCGCCTTCAGGCGCAGGCCGTACTGGCCCTTGGGGGTGGCGGGCGGGACGGCGACCAGCAGCTTGGCGCCGAGCTCGTAGCCGGGCGGCAGGTAGCTCGACAGCATGAGCCGTGAGGCGGTGAGCGGCTGGTCGAGCTCGATGGACATGTCGGCGTAGAGGGGGTTCCTCGCGTCGCTGCGCATGCCGATCTCCAGCTTGGCCGGGCACGCGGGGTCGACGCCGAGCGGCGCGACCAGCCGGTCGGTGCCGGAGATCGGGGTCAGCCTGCCCGTCCCCTTCGAGGTGCCGCGCTTGACCCGCACGGTGGGATCCTGCGCGGGAGCGCCGATCTCGGGCTCCGGTGACTGTACGGCCGTCCCGGGTCCGGTCGTCCCGGGTCCGGGTGTCCCGGGTCCGGGTGTCCCGGCGGCGGCGGGTCCGGCGAGTGCGGCCACGGCGGCGGCGGCGAGTGCGGCGGTGAGATGTGGATGACGCATGGTCGTTGCCTCCCTTCAGAGAGCGTGCAGGCCCGGGACGCCGTCCAGTGCCACGAGGCTGCCTCTGGTCGACACCGGGGCGCCGATCTTGTCGATGTAGGGGACGACCTTGAAGTCGGCCTGCCACCGGGCCTTCGTGATGTCACAGGAGACATAGCCGCGCTGGTAGCTGGAGAACCTGATGTGCGGGTTCACCGGGTCGGTGCCGCCCGCGGGCAGGCCGGTCGTGGCGTTGCCGTTGCCGCCGCTGCTGATGGAGGTGCCGACGAACTCGACGCCGACGGTCGGCGAGGACGGGTTGTCGAAGTCCGTCTTGAGCTCCCCGGCGAGGTTGTAGTGGATGTCGCCGGTGAGCACGACCGGGTTGCTCACCTTCCGCTCGACCATGCCGTTGATCACCCGGTCCTTGGCGGCCTTGTAGCCGTCCCACAGGTCCATGCTGAGCCGCTGCGCGGGCGCGGGGTCGTAGTCGAGCTGGCACATGGCGATCTGCTGGGCGAGGACGTTCCACCGGGCCCGGGAGGCGCCGAGACCGTCGAGCAGCCACTTCTCCTGCTCGGCGCCCAGCATCGTGCGGGCGGGGTCGAGCCTTTCCGCGCAGTCGTACTGCTGGCCGTCGCCACACACCTGGTCGTCGCGGTACTGCCGGGTGTCGAGGACATTGAACTCGGCGAGGTCGCCGAACGTGAAGCGGCGGTGGATCCGCACGTCCGGGCCGGACGCGGGCTGTGACAGCCGCATCGGCAGGTTCTCCCAGTAAGCCCGGAAGGCGTTCGCCCGGATGACGAGGAAATCCTCGGGGCTGACCTCCCCACCCGCGCCGTTGGGCCCGGCCCAGTTGTCGAGCACCTCGTGGTCGTCCCAGGTGACGATCCACGGGGCGGAGTGGTGGGCGGCCTGCAGGTCGGGGTCGCTCTTGTAGAGGCCGTACTGGACCCGGTAGCGGTCGAGGGTGTCGCACTGCACCCGGAACTGGTCGGGCACCGGGGTGTTCCGGTTCCCGCCGGTCGGGACGATCCCGTACTCGTAGATGTAGTCGCCCAGGTGGAAGACCACGTCGGCGTTCTCGTCCGCGAGGTGGCGGTAGGCGGTGTAGAACCCGTCCTGCCAGGAGGCGCACGAGGCGAACGCCATCAGCAGGTGCTCGGGGCTGCTCCCGGCGGCCGGTGCGGTCTTGGTCCTGCCGACGGGGCTGATCTCGCCGCCGGTGCGGAAGCGGTAGAAGTATTCCCGGCCCGGTCTGAGGCCGCGCACGTCCACGTGGACCGAGTGGCCGTACTCCGGGGTGGCCCAGGCGCTGCCGTGCTTGGCCCGCCGGGTGAACGCCCGGTCCTCGGCGATCTCCCAGTCGACCTTGATCCGTCCGTACGGCATGCCGCCCAGGGGTTCGAGCGGCCGTACGGCGAGCCGGGTCCAGAGGATCACGCTGTCGGGCAGCGGGTCTCCGGAGGCGACGCCGAGCTGGAAGGGGTAACCGTCCCCGCCCTTGGACCGCGAGGTCCAGGGGTCGGCGAGGTTGGTGGTGAAGGCCAGCGCCAGCGCGGCGCCGGTGAGACCGAAGAAGGTGCGGCGAGAGGGATCGCTGAGCGCGCGAGCGAGCCGCCGAGCGTCGTCCATGGTTCTCCCAGGGGGTTGGCGGGAGGAGATCTGCTGCAGCCCACACTTTTTAGCAAGTGAAATGTGTTCTTAACAAGACCTGTCTTTATATTTCACAGTCCACTTCTCAGATGCCGCACGTCGTCGAGGTAGCGCCGGTAGTGCTCCTCCAGGTCGTGGCGGGGCTCGTACCAGCGGGTGCCCGCCGTCCAGGCAGCCTCGTCCACGGGGACGCCGAACCGGCGGGCGGCGGCCAGCGCCGCGCCCCTCGCGCCCACCTCCGGCCCCCTGGCCAGCCGGAGCGGACGCCCCAGCGCGTCGGCGAACAGCTGCAGCCAGGCCTCAGAGCCGGCGCCGCCGCCGCAGACGGCCACCTCCCCGGTGAGCCCCGCCGCCTCGAAGCAGTGCCTGGCGGCGAAGGCCAGGCCCTCGCACCCTGCGCGGACGACGTCCGCCTTGGTCGCGGCCAGCTCCAGTCCGTCGAGCCTGCCTCGCGCCGCCGGCTCGACGAACGGCGCACGCTCGCCCGACGGCGAGAGGTAGGGCAGGAAACGCACGCCCCGCGCGCCCGGCGGGCTCTGGCCGAGGAGGTCACCGAGCTCGCCGTGCCCGACGCCGACCAGGCGGAGCAGCCAGTCGAGCGCCGCGGTGCCGGTCATGGCGGGCATCGCCCGCAGCCAGCCGTCCGGCGTGCAGAGGGTCTGGCCCGCGGGCTCCCCGCCAAGGTCGAGCCGGTCGGTGACCACCTCGCAGGCGAGCGTGGTCCCGATGATCAGCAGGCCGTCGCCCGGCCGGGCGACCCCCGCCCCGGCGGCGCAGGCCGGCAGGTCGTACGGCCCGGCGGAGAGCGGGACGCCCCGGAAGGCGCCCCGCAGGATCTCCCCGGCCGGCAGCTCCGCCGCGACGGCCGGCAGCAGTCCCCGCCGGTGCTCCAGGCCGCACAGGCGGAGAAGGTCCACGTCGCGTTCCCTCGTCCGCGGATCGGTGAAGAGGTTGGAGGCGTCGGACAGGTCCGTGGCACGCACCCCGGTGAACCGCTGCATGATCATGTCCTTGCAGCGCGCGGCGGTGGCCGCCCGGTCCAGTGTTTCGGGGCTGGTGCGGTCGAGGTGGGCGAGCAGGGGGGCACCCGAGCCGGGGAAGGCGGCGTTGCCGGTGCGCCGGAAGAGCTCCTCGAACGTGCCGTCGCGCATCCACTCGCCGACCAGCGGGGTGGCACGGCCGTCCAGCCAGGACAGGGCGGGCCCGGCGGGCCCACCGTCCTCGTCGAGCATCCAGAGCCCGTCTCCCTGGCCGGTGAGCCCGGCGGCCCGGACCTCGCCGGTCCGCACGCCACCCGCCGCGAGCCGCCCGAGGACATCCTCGACGGCCGCGACCACCGCCTCCGCGTCCTGCTCCACCTGGCCGGGGCCCGGATAGCCGAGCGCGAGCGGCCGCGATTCGACCGCCACCACCTCGCCGTCCGGCGCGAAGGCCACCGCCTTGACCCCGGACGTCCCGGCGTCTACTCCGACGATCATCTCTGGCTCCTGCTTGTCGGGGGATTGCTGGACCCGGGATCGCCGACCCGGGAAGAAGAGGAGGGGAGCGCGGTGGCCGATCGCCCGCGAACGTCTGACGGGACGGAGGTCACCGATCCGACCACAGGCCGGGACGGTCGTCGAGCGGCCTCGGGGAGTCCGCCACCGGGCCGGGGCGGGGCGTGCTCAGCCGGTGAGGGCCGGGACGGTGACCGTGTAGGAGAGGGGCTCGCCGCGGCACCAGCGGGCGACCTCCTCGACCGCCATCCGGACCGCGCGGTCGGCGGTCTGCTGGGTGGCCCCCGCCAGGTGCGGGATGAGGAGGGTGTTGGGCGCGGACCTCAGCGGATGGGACGCGGGCAGCGGCTCCGGCTCGTAGACGTCCAGGCCGGCCCCGCCAAGGTGCCCCGACTCCAGGGCGGCGGCGAGCGCGTCGGTGTCCACGAGGGCGCCCCGCGCGGTGTTGACCAGGACCGCGCCGCGGGGCATCAGTGCCAGCTCAGCGGCGCCGATCAGGCCGTGCGTCTCGGCGGTGAGCCGGGCGTGCAGGCTCACCACCCGGGAGCGCGCGAGCAGCTCGGGCAGCTGCACCGGGGTGAAGCCCGCGGGCAGCGTGCCGGCGAACGGGTCGGCCACGAGGACGTGTGCGCCGAGCGACTGGAAGGCGGCGGCGACCCGGCGGCCGATGGCTCCGAACCCGACGACGCCCACCTCGGCGCCGTCGAGCTCGCCGCCGCAGACGTCGTAGGAGTACAGGTCCGAGCGCCACTGCCCGTCGCGCATCGTGGCGTGCACTTCGCTGAGGCGGCGCAGCACGCCCAGAGTCAGCGCCACGGCCAGCTCGGCCGCGGCGGGGGCGTTCCGTCCCGGCGTGGAGCACACCGTCACCCCCCGCTCGGCGGCCCTGGCGAGGTTCACGTTGACGGGGCCGCCGCGGGTGACGACGAGCAGCTTCAGAGCGGGGGCGTTCGCGAGGACCCGGGCGGTGAACGGGGCCATCTGGGTGATGGCCACCTCGACGTCCCGCAGCGCGGCGATCAGCTCGTCCTCGTCCCCCGACGCCTCGTGCACCTCCGCGATCGGGCCGAACGGCCGCACCGGCCACGGCCCGCTCAGGGACGTCACCGCGACGTGCTCGCCGAGCTCGGCGCGGAGCCCGTCGGCGATGGCGGAGGGCCGGACGAAATGATCTCCGGCTGCGAGCACGTTCACTACATCTCTCAGCATGACGTGAAACGCTACATCAGCTCTGAGATAATTAACATAGAAAATGTTAAATGTCTCAGTGTAGATCACTCCGGCACCGCCCGGATCCACCGACTTCTAGAGCTCGGCGATCTCTATGTTTCGGTGCCTGTCGCGCAGGCGCTGGACGGCGTCGGCGGGGGCGCGTGAGTCGACCACGATGGTGTCGAAGTCGTCCAGTGGCGCCACTTTGTGCAGCGCCACCCGGGCGAGCTTGGAATGGTCGATCGCCAGGACGCGGCGCGAGGCGGAGCGGAGCATCGCCCGCTTCACCAGCACGATCTCTTGCTCCTGGTGGAAGGCGTAGCGGTCGGAGACCGCGGAGGTGGAGACGACCACCAGGTCCGTGCTCATCGCCTCGATGGCGTCCACACAGGCGACGCCGAGGAAGGAGTCGTGCGTGGGGTGGTACTCCCCGCCGAGCGCCATCAGCCGAATGCCGGGCGCCGCCGCGAGCAGCTTGATGGCCTCCAGGAAGTTGGTGACCACGGTCAGCGGGGCGACCTCGCCGAGGTGCCTGGCCACCGCGAGCGCGGTCGTGGAGTCGTCGAGCATGATCGAGCTGCCGGGCTCGATGAGCCGGGCGACGTGCCGCGCGATCGCCTCCTTCTCCTCCTGGTGGGCCGTGCGTCGATAGACGATGTTGCTCTCGAAGATGTTGGACGCCTGCGCGGTCGCGCCTCCCCTGAACTTGCGGACCATCCCCTGACGTTCGAGCTCGTCCAGGTCGCGGTGGACCGTCATCACACTGACGCCGAAGGCCTCGGCGAGATCGGTGACCGAGGCCGATCCCTGGCGCATGACGTGCTCTGCCATCGCCTGGCGCCGGGAGGCGCCGCCTGCCGTGTGCTGACGCGAATTCACCTGGCGAGCTCCAAGTCGTTGTTGATCGCGCATCGTAGCGCTATCGGATGGGGGAGTTGAAGCACCGGAGAGCCGGGCCGCCAGGGCCGAAGGCCAGCTCGGTCACCGTGCCGTGCTCGATGAGCGGCAGCCGCCTGCGGTAGTCGGCCAGCGGGATGTCCAGGAGCCCGCACAGGGCCAGGCGCAGGATCGTGTTGTGCGCGACCACGAGGACCCGTCCCGCCGCGTCCAGCTCCCGCAGGCACCGGGTGACCCGCTCCACGGCGTCGACGGGGTCCTCCCCGCCGGGCAAGAAGTCCGTGACGGGGTCGGCCTCGAAGCGCCGCAGGGCCTCAGGGTCCATCTCGGTGCGGCGGAGCCCCTCGGCGTCGCCGAAGTCCAGCTCACGCAGGCGGGGGTCGGTGCGCAACGGGAGCCCCGCCGCATGGGCGGCGTCCGTGGCGGTGTCGCGGGCACGCAGCAGCGGTGAGGAGACCACGCCGGTCAGCTCGGCTCCCCGCGCCCAGTCCGCGAGCAGCCGCGCCTGTCCCCGCCCCACCTCGTCCAGGGGGATGTCGCTGACGCCCGCGTAGCGTCCCTGGACGCTCCACTCGGTACGGCCGTGCCGGGAGAGGAAGATCGTCATGACGTGACCGCCTTCGCTGCGAGTTCGGTGGTGAGGTAGTCCCGCTCGACGAGCGCGTCGACGAGCAGGCGGAAGCTTCGCTCGAACCGTGCCACGCGGTCCGGGCGGGGATCCAGCTGTTCGCCCCGGGACACCATCTCCCGGATGGTGTCGTCGAGTGAGCGCCCGGATGAGGCGGCGAGCACCGCCATGCCTACCGACGCCTCGGGGTGGCGGGGGATCCGGACCGGCATGCCCAGGACGTCGGCGCGGAGTTGGCACCAGTAGCGGCTGCGCGTGGCCCCGCCGACCAGCGCGAGGCTCTCGGAGACGGGGGCGCCGAGCAGCGCGAGGGAGGCCAGGCCCAGCCGTTCCCCGTACGCGACGCCCTGCAGCAGCGCCGCGTAGTGCTCGGCCTCCGACCCGGTCTCGCCGACCACGACCTGCTCGGCGTCCGGCCGGTAGAAGGGGAAGCGCTCACCTCGGGTGGTGAGCGGGTAGACGACGGCCCCCGCGGGTTCGTACCGGGCGGCGGCCTCGTCGAGGGCGGCCAGGTCACGACCGGGGAACGCGGAGGCCAGCACGCCGGCGCCGACGTTGGACGCGCCGCCGGGCAGCCAGCCGCCGCCGGGGTGGCGGTGGCTGTAGACGGCGCCGGCGGGGTCGCGCAGGAGCTTGTCGCTCACCCCCTTGAGCACCAGCGTGGTGCCCAGCACGGACACGCCGCTGCCTGGCGTCAGCGCGCCGGCGGCGATCTGGCCCGCGCAGCCGTCGGTCATGCCCGCGACGATCCCGCATCCTTCGGGCAGCCCGGTGAGGGCGGCGGCCTCCGCCCCCACCTCGCCGATCGGGCTGCCCGGCCGCGCGACGGGGCCGAACAGGTCGGAGGGCAGGCCGAGCCGGGACATCACTTCCAGGGGCCAGCGCTCCCTGAGCGAGTCGTAGCCGGTCTTCAGCGCGTGGCTGAAGTCGGTCGCGGTCAGCTCGCCCGCCAGGCGGGCGGTCACCAGGTCGGCGGAGTGCAGCAGCCGCGCGCCGGCGGGCAGCCCGCCGTTCCCGGCGAGCCAGAGCAGCTTGGGCAGCGCCCACGAGGCCTGGATCCGCACGGCCAGGTCGTCCCAGAGTTCCTGTCCGGCGGCGGTCACCTGTTCCACGTAGGGGCGGCCCCGGTCGTCGTCATACATGAGGGCGGGCGAGACGGGCCTGGCCGCGGCGTCGGCGAGCACGATCGTGCCGGAGGTGCTGCACACCGCGAGCGCCCGGATCCGCCCGGGGGCGAGGCCCGCCGTGGCCTGCCTGCACGCCGTGACCGCGGCCCGCCACCAGTCTTCGGGGTCCTGCTCGTGCCCGCGTCCCGCACCGCGCAGGCTGCGCAGCGGGGCGGACCCCGTCGCCAGCGGCGTGCCCCGGCTGTCCACGACGGTCACCCGCACCCCTTGAGTGCCGATGTCCATCCCGGCCCACGCGGGATCACCTGTGAATCTCTCTGAAACCATGCGCCCTCTCACGCCCCGGCTTCGGCGGAATCCCGCATCGGCCACCCTTGACACTCGGATCTGGCGGCTCATAGTCTCCACCCATCAATCACAAAATCACATCATAAGTCGTTAGATTTAACAAAGAAATAGCAGGGAGGTGTGCATGATCGGCAATGCGGCCCACCGTGCCCCCGCCCAGACCCCGGCCTTCCCCTCCGCGCCGGCCCGGCTGACGCCGTACGGCCTGCGCTGCGAGCACCGGGAGACGCCGCTCGGCGTCGGCGAGCCCCGGCCGCTGCTGTCGTGGCGGCTCGCGTCCGCGCGGGCGGGCGACGACCCGGTGGCCTACGAGCTGGAGGTGGGCGGCTGGTCCAGCGGCAGGATCGAAGACCCCGCCGCGATCGGCGCGGTGTACGGCGGGCCACCGCTCCTTCCCCGCACGAGGTACGGCTGGCGCGTCACGGTCTGGGCGGAGGACGGCGCCGAGGGCAGCGCGGAGTCGTGGTTCGAGACCGGCCAGGACGTCTGGCAGGCGTCCTGGATCGCGCACGACCCCGACGCCGTCGAGCACGTCGACCCGCCGACAGAGGGCGACCAGGCGCTCAGCCACCACGGCCTGCTGCCCTGTCCCCAACTGCGCACGAGCTTCGAGAGCACGACCGGGGTGACCCGGGCCAGGCTCCACATCAGCGCCAAGGGCCTGTACGAGGCCAGGGTCAACGGCCACCGGGTCGGCGACGCCGAGCTCGCCCCGGGCTGGACCGACTACCGCAGGCGGATCCAGTATCAGGTCCACGACGTGACCCCGTTCCTGCTCGACGGCGAGAACGTGCTGGCCGCGACGCTCGCCGACGGCTGGTGGAGCGGCTTCACGGGCTTCGACCCCCGCCGCCCCGGCTACCACTACGGCCGCTTCCCCGAGCTCATCGCCGAACTCCACCTGACGTTCGACGACGGTTCCACCCGGATCGTCGCCACCGGCGAGGGCTGGCGTACGGGTCCCGGCAAGATCCGCTACGGCGACCTGCTCAAGGGCGAGTGCCACGACGCCCGCGCCGAGACCCCCGGCTGGGATCTGCCCGGTTTCGACGACTCCTCCTGGCGCCCCGCCGTGATCACCGGGGACGACCACTCCCTCCTTGTCGCCTCTCGCGACGAGCCGGTGCGCGCCCTCGGCGAGCTGCTCCCGGTCTCGTCCATCCTGGTCCGGCCGGGCGTGCACCTGGTGGACTTCGGGCAGAACATCGCGGGCCGAGTGCGGCTCGCCGTACGGGAGCAGGAGCCGGGACGACGGGTGACCGTGCGGCACGGTGAGACGCTCGACGGCGAGGACCGCCTGCACACCGCCAACCTGCGGACCGCCGAGGCGACCGACGTGCTGATCACCGCGGGTGGAGCGGAGGAGGTGTTCGAGCCGCGATTCACCTACCACGGATTCCGCTACGCAGAAGTGAGCGGGCTTGACCGGATCGACGACATCCGGGCGGTCGTCCTGCACAGCGACACCCCGTGGACCGGCACGTTCGAGTGCTCGGACGCGGAGGTCAACCGGCTGTACGAGAGCATCGGCTGGGGCCAGCGCGGCAACTTCGTCAGCGTCCCCACCGACTGCCCGCAGCGCGACGAGCGGCTGGGCTGGCTCGCGGACGCGCAGGTGTTCCTGCCCACGGCCTGCTTCAACGCCGATGTCTCCGCGTTTTTCAGTAAATGGATGCGGGACGTGGTGGACGCCCAGTCACCGGAGGGCGGTTTCTCCAACGTCGCCCCGCTACTCACCGGAGTGGCCGACGAGGGCGCGCCGGGCTGGGCGGACGCGGGAGTGCTGGTGCCCTGGCACCTCTACCGGGTGTACGGCGACGACAGGTTCCTCGACGTGGACTCCATGGCCCGGTGGGTGGACTTCGTCGCGCGGCACAACCCCGACCTGATCTGGCGGCACCGGACCGGCCCGCACTTCGCCGACTGGCTGGCCCCCGGCCCCGCCACCCCGCGCGAGGTGCTGGCCACGGCGTTCTTCCACCGCAGCGCGGCGCTCGCCGCGGAGGCCGCCCGGATACGCGGCCGGCACGGCGAGACGGAGCGCCTGGGGGCGCTGGCCGCCCGCATCCGTGAGGCGTTCGCCGCGGCGTTCGTCGGCGACGGCGGCCTGGTCGAGGGCGACACACAGACCGGCTATCTCCTGGCGCTCGCGTTCGGCCTGCTCACCCCCGAACAGGGGCGCGGCGCCGCCGCCCGGCTGGCCACGCTGGTCGAGGAGTCGGGTCCGCAGACCGGGTTCCTCGGCGTCAACCTGCTCTGCCCGGTGCTGTCCGCGTACGGCCGCGCCGACCTCGCGCATGCCCTGCTCCGCCGTACCGACCCGCCGTCGTGGCTCTACCAGGTGCGGCACGGCGCGACCACCGTCTGGGAGCGCTGGGACGGGGTCGGGGCGGCCTCGATGAACTCCTTCAACCACTACGCGTTCGGGTCGGTCGGCGAGTGGCTCTACAGCGGCGTCGCGGGGATCGACCAGGCGCCCGGCTCCGTCGCCTTCCGCGAAGTGGTGATTCGACCCCTCCCCGGCGACCTGAGCCGGGCCTCCGCATCCTACGAGTCGGCGCGCGGCCTCATCTCGGTGAGCTGGCGGAACGATGAGGAGGGCTTCCGCCTTCAGACGCGCATCCCGCCCGGCGCCACGGCGACGGTGTACCTGCCCAGCGGTGACACCCGCCGGGTGCCCTCGGGGGACCACATTTTCGAGCTAGTCCGAGGAGAGAAACCATGACCGACCTTCGCGACGCCAGGATGAGCCGCGCCCATTTCTTCCGCATGATGGGTGGCCTGGCGGCGGCAGCCGCGGCGGCCGGGTGTTCCACCAAGCCGCAGGCGGGCGGCGTCACCGGTGCGGGCGACGCCGCGGCGCTCGACCTGAAGTTCGTGGGCGTCGCCGACCAGAAGACGCCGATGGACGAGCTGGTCGCCGCCTACAAGCAGGCCAGAGCCGGTGTGTCGATCACGACCTCGTACGCCCCGACCGACCAGGTGCAGACCTCGCTGCGCACCCAGCTCGGCGCGGGCAACGCCCCCGACCTGCACGTCGTCTACCCGGGCAGCGGCAGCGCGATGTCGATGGCCCAGATCGCCGGGGCCGGGCTGCTCGCCGACCTGTCCGCCCAGGCGTGGACGAAGACGATCCCCACCGGCTTCAAGCCGGCCTTCCAGCTCGACGGCAAGACCCTCATGTACTCGGCGGGCTCGACGGTCATCGGCGCGATCTACAACAAGAAGGTCTTCCAGGAGGCGGGCATCGACGCCCCGCCCACCACGTGGACCGAGTTCCTCGGGGTCTGCGAGAAGCTGAAGAAGGCGGGCAAGATCCCGATCGCGCTGGGCGCGCAGACCCCGTGGGTCACCCAGCTCATCACCTACGCGCTCGTGCCCTCCACGGTCTACGCCAAGGACCCGACCTTCGACGACAAGCAGGCCGCGGGGCAGACGAGCTTCGCCCAGTCCGGCTGGCGCGACGCCATGGAGATGTACCTGGAGCTGCAGAAGCGCGGCTACTTCAACGACAAGCCCAACGGCACCACCTTCGAGCAGCAGACCTCGATGGTCGCGACCGGCAAGGCCGCGATGGCGATCCAGGTGTCGGCGGTGCTGCCGTCCTTCCGTGACGCCGCCGCAAGCCCCGACGACCTGTCGATGTTCCCGCTGCCCGGCGCCGACGACGCCGCCTCGGTGTGGATCCCCGCGGGCGTCGTCGTGGGGCTCGGCGCGAGCGCCAAGGGCAGGAACGCAGAGGAGGCCAAGGCCTTCATCGACTTCCTCGGCAGGCAGGAGAACATCAACCGCTGGGCCAAGGCGATCGCCGCGATCCCGCTGACCCAGGACGCGAGCTCCACGATCGACCCGGCCGTGGAGTCGTTCCTGTCCTTCACCAAGGACCGGGCGGTGCCGTTCATGGACCAGCGCTGGCCCAACGCGGAGGTGCAGCCGACCCACTTCGCGGTCATCCAGGACCTGCTCGCCGGGAAGAGCAAGATCGACGAAGCCCTGAAGAAGATGGACGAGGCGTACGCCAAGTGAACGGCCCGCACCCCCTGACAGGCCCGGACCGCGCCGGGCGGCATGCCGCCCCGGACGGGCGGGAGGTCTCGTGACCCTGGCGACCCGGCCGGTCGACGCGCCACCCGCCGTGCGGACGCGGCGGGTCAGGCCCCTGACCGGTCTCTCCCCCTCCTGGCTGTTCGCCGTCCCCGCCCTGCTCGTCTACGCGGCGGTCGTGCTCTACCCGAGCGTCGTCGGCGTGTTCTACGCCTTCACCGACTGGAGCGGGGTCGGCGAGGACATGTCCTTCGTCGGGCTGTCGAACTTCCAGGCGATCCTCGGTGACGAGCAGGTCATGGGCTCCCTCGGGAACACGCTCATGCTGACCGTGGCGATCCTGGTCGTGCAGAACGGCGTGGGGCTGTTGCTCGCGCTCGGCGTGCACGCCCGGCTGAAGAGCCGCGCGCTGCTGCGGGTGGTCTTCTTCGCCCCCGTCGTGGTCAGCCCGGTCATGGTCGCCTTCCTGTGGAAGTACGTCTACACCCCGGACCCCTCCACGGGCCTGAACGGCCTGCTCGGCCTGGAGGTCGACTGGCTGGGTGACCCGTCGGTCGCGCTGTGGTCGATCGCGGGCATGGTCGTGTGGCAGTACGCCGGCTACTCGATGGTCATCTTCCTGGCCGGGCTGGAGGGCATCCCGAAGGAGTTGCACGAGGCCGCGATGATCGACGGGGCGGGCACGCTCCAGCGGTTCCGCTACGTCACCTGGCCGCTGCTCGCCCCGGCCCTGACGATCAACCTGATGCTGTCCACGATCGGCGGGCTGAAGCTGTTCGACCAGGTGTTCGCGGCGACCAACGGCGGCCCCGGCTACGCCACCGAGACCCTGTCGACCGTCCTGTACAAGCAGGCGTTCGTCTACGGCAAGTTCGGCTACAGCACGGCGATCGCACTTGTGCTCGCCCTGTTCGTGGCGGCGGTCTCACTCGTCCAGATCTACTACCTGCGCTCCCGGGAGGTGGCCCAGTGAGGTCGAGGACCTTCCTGCTGGAGATCGTCATGATCGCGGTGGCGGTCGCGTTCCTCTTCCCGGTCTACGCGCTGGTCACCCTGGCGCTGAAGGACCCCGGGCAGATCGCGCAGACCCCCCTCTCGCCGCCGAACCCGCCCACCATGGCCAACTTCGCCGAGGCGTGGTCGGCGGCGGCGCTCGGCCCGTCGCTGATCAACAGCACGGTGATCACGGTGGTCAGCCTGATCGCGCTGATCGGGCTCGGCTCGTTCACCGCCTACTTCCTGGCCCGGACCGCGACCCGCCTCGGCTACGCGCTGTACGTCCTGTTCCTGCTCGGCATCGTGCTGCCGTTCCAGCTCGGCATGATCCCGCTGTACGGACTGGTCAACGACCTGGGCCTGATCGGCACGCATACCGGGATGATCGTGTTCTACACCGGCATCCAGCTACCGTTCACGGTCTTCCTCTACACCGGCTTCATCCGGGCGCTCCCCCGGGAGTACGCGAGCGCCGCCCAGATCGACGGCGCCTCGCACCTCACCGCCTTCACCAGGGTCGTCTTCCCGCTGCTGCGGCCGATCACCGGTACCGTGCTGATCCTCAACGCGGTCTTCATCTGGAACGACTTCTTCACGCCGCTGCTCTACCTCGGCGGATCCGGCTTCGAGACGGTCCCGGTGAGCATCTTCGCATTCGTCGGCCAGTATGTCTCCGACTACGGCCTGGTCTTCGCCGGACTGGTGCTGGCCGCGCTGCCGATCGTGGCGGTCTTCCTGGTGCTGCAGAAGTACGTGATCAAGGGCTTCTCCAGCGGTCTCAAGGGCTGACGCCCGTCTCCGGCGGGAGGCCGGGGTCTTCCACCGGAGGTATTCGATGAACGTGTTCGACGCGCTGCGGAACCCGCCCCGCAGCCATTCACCCGCGGCGATCTGGTGGTGGAGCGGCGAGCCGCTGCGCAGGGAACGGCTGCGCTGGCAGATGGAGCGCCTCGTCGCGGGCGGCGTGCACAACCTGGTCATCCTGAACCTGGCCCCGTCGGGACCGTTGTTCGGCGCCGACGCCGACGACCCTCCGTTCCTGTCGGAGGCGTGGTGGGAACTGCTGGACGGAGTCTGCGAGGACGCCCTGCGTGTCGGCGCGCGCCTGTGGTTCTACGACCAGCTGGGCTTCTCCGGCGCCGACCTGCAGGCCCGCCTCGTGCAGGAGAACCCGGCCTTCGCCGGGCAGTGGCTGGCAGCCGACGGCTCGGTGTCGCTCCGCGGGTTCGACTACCTGTCCCGTACGGCGTGCGAGGTGCTGCTCGACCGGGTGCACGGCGAGTTCGCGCGGCGGCTGGGCCACCGGTTCGGCAGCGTGATCGCCGGCTCGTTCCAGGACGAGCTGCCGTCGATGCCCACGTGGTCGGCGACGTTCAGCGAGGAGTTCCTCGCCAGGCGCGGCTACCCGTTCTCCCGGGACGGAGGCCCCTCCGTCTGGCGCGACTACCAGCGGACCAGGGCCGAGCTCGCCGAGGAGGCGTTCTTCCGGCCGCTGGCCGAGTGGCACGCCGAGCACGGTCTGCTCAATGGCTGCGACCAGCAGGACCCGGCCCGCGCGGGGCACCCGGTGGAGGGCGTCGAGCTATACGCCGACTACACGCGCACGCACCGCTGGTTCAGCGCGCCCGGCTCCGACCACCACGGGGACGCACGGGTGCACTCCTCCCTCGCCCACCTGTACGGCCGGCCCCGCACGTGGATCGAGGCGTTCCACTCCAGCGGCTGGGGCGGCACGCTGGAGGAGACGTTCGACTGGCTGCTGCCCTGGCTGCGGGCGGGGGCCAACCTCTACAACCCGCACGCGGTCTACTACACGACGAGGGCCGGCTGGTGGGAGTGGGCGCCGCCGTCGACCGACTGGCGCCAGCCGTACTGGCGGCACCACCGCGTCTTCGCCGACGCGGTCACCCGCCTGTGCGCGGTTCTCTCCCTGGGCCGCCACCTCTGCGACGTCGCGGTCCTGTTCCCCACGGCCACCGCCCAGGCGGGCACCGCACCCCCCGGGACGGCCCACGGCTCCGGCGAGGACGGCGGGGACGCGGCGAGGTCCGGAACCGGCGACCGGGACGCGGCGGCGCGGGCGCAGCGGGTCTACCGGGAGCTCGTGGGCGACATGGCCTGGTTCCAGACCGTGCCGGGCGCGCTCGACCGGCTCTGCCTCGACGCCGACGTGATCGACGAGGAGTCCGTCCAGCGCGCGGTGGTCGCGGACGGAAGGCTCAAGGTGTCCACCGAGTCGTACGGGGTGGTCGTCCTCCCTGCGACGACCGTCCTGGACGAGGTGACCGCCGAGCGGCTGGACGGGTTCGTGGCGGACGGCGGCCTGCTGGTCGCCGTCGGGGCGCTCCCGGACTCCCCGCGACTCCGCCGCCACTTCGAGAGGACCGCTGGAGGGGACGCCGCCGAAGCCGGGGAAGGCTCGGTCGGCGGCTCCGCGAGGGGGTCCGGGGCGGGTCCCGGAAGAGGCGCGGCTCGATCCGTCGCGTCGGCCGCGGATCTCGCAGAGGGGCTGGCGGGATACGTCCCCCAGGTCGAGGCTCCCGTGCCACCACTGGTGCGCGAGGTGGACGGCACGACCGTGGTCTTCCTGACCGCGGCTTTCCCGAGGGCGAGCGAGATCGGCGTCGGCAGGCCGGAGGAGCGCGGCGTCGAGCTGGGCTGGCTGGACGCGACCTGCGACTTCGACTCCGGCCGCTACCGGCGGGAGATGCGGGTCCGGATCCGTGACGTCACGGGGACGCCCCTGCTGGCAAGCCCCTTCAGCGGCGAGCTCCGCCCTCTGCCGTACACGCTCGATGACGGCGTCGTCGAGGTGACCGTCCCCTTCGAGGACGGTCCCGCCGCCCTGCTCCTGTTCCCCGGCCAGGGGACGGTCCCCGAGGCGGCGGAACCGGCGGCGGCCCCGGAGGCACGGCTGCCGGAACCGGCCGCCGGGTCACACGCGCCGTACACGCATGAGATCGACCTCGGCGACGAGTGGGACATGGAGCTCGTGCCGACGCTGGACGACACCTGGGGGGACTTCGGCACCTCCGCGACGGTCGAGCGGTGGACGCTGGAGACTCCGGACGGCGAACCCGTCCACGCGACGTTCGGCCCGCACGGCCTGTGCCGGACCGGGGACGGCGACTGGCGTCCCGCGATCTGGTCGACCTCGCGCGGCCTGCACAAGGACCCGATTCACCGTGACACGCTCGGCCCGAAGGGACACGTCCCGGAGGAGTTCCTCGACTTCGGCCCCGTTCCTGCGGGCCGGGCCGCCTGGTTCCGCACGAGCGTCACCGTGCCCGGAACCCCGGAGGCCAGGCTGGTCGTCGGAGCGGCGGCGGCGAAGCAGGTCCGGGTGGACGGTACGGAGCTGCCGCTCGACGACTCCGGATACCTCGCCGTCGGCCTGAGCCCGCTTGAGCCCGGTGAGCACCTGCTGGAACTCCGGCTGGTCCCCGACGAGGACCTCACGCTACGGGCGCACGTGTCCTTCACGGCGGATCCCGAGACCGCGCGCAGGCCCGAGTGGATCGCCGGTCCCGTGCTGGAGACGGTCGTGGAGGGCGGAGAGAGCGGCGAGGGCGTTCTCCAGATCGCCTCCACCGCCCCCTGCATGGTCCTGGTGAACGGAATCGAGGCCGGGAGGCAGGGCGGGTTCGACCCGTACGCCGAGGCGGACATCCCGCGCGTGCGCCGCTACGACGTGTCGCACCTGCTCCGTCCCGGTCCCAACACCGTCCGCGTGGAGTCGGACGGGGCGGTGCTGGCCGACGGCCTGGTGGTCTCCGGCCCCGGCTGGACGAGCGGACCCGGCGTGCGGCGGCGCCAGCACGGCGACCCCGCCGCGCTCCACTTGCGCGCCCGCCCGCATCCCCTCCCCGAGGCGGGTTGGATCGACTCCCGCGCCACCGCCCTGCCCGCGATCTTCGCGGTGCCAGGTGCGACGGGACGTGTCGAGCGGTTCCAGGTGGACGTCCCGCCCGGCGCGACGCTGATGGAGGCCGACGTCCACGGCCCGGTCCGGGTACTCGTCGACGGCGTGGAGTCCGGCCTGCCCGCCGTCCTCGACGGCTCGGCCCGCCGGGCCGAGCTTCTGGTCACCACCCTCCCCGGCCTCCAGGGCGGGGCGGCCCTGGCCGGACCGGTCAGGTTCGCCTGCGGCCCCGGACGGATCAAGCTCGGCGACTGGGAGACGCAGGGGCTGGCCGGATACAGCGGCGGTGTCCGCTACCGCACCGCCGTCCGGCTCCCTGCCTCCGCGGCGCCCACGGAACCCGGTCCCTCCGGGCTCGCGGGGGGACGCGGGCGGGCGGAGCTCGATCTGGGACGGGTGCGCGGCACGGCGGAGGTCACCGTGAACGGGCGGTCGGCCGGGGTGCGCGTCTGCTGGCCGTACGTCTTCGACCTAAACCTGGACGAAGGGGAGAACACGGTCGAGATCCTCGTGCTCGGCACCCTCGCCCCCTACCTCGACGAGGTCAGTCCCACCCACTTCGTCTTCCCCGGCCAGCGGGTCACGGGCCTGTTCGGGCCCGTGGTCCTCAGAGGTCGTTCACCAGCGGGCCTGTGAGATGCGATCGAGCGTGGCCCTGGCCTCAGTCCAACCAGCGGAATATTGTCCGCTGGGGTGACGGCGCGAGTTCTTCGCCAAGAGTCGGCCGAAGGCGGCTGGAGCGTTCTTGGTCGCCTGCTCCGCTACGAGCCCTGCCAGACCCGGTCGGAATCGATATCAAGGTCACCCATCGCGATCACCTCGGTGAACTGATCCGGGAGGCACCGGTACTCATCGGTGAGGTTGTCGGGCCGGGTGAGCAGGAGACGGGCGAGACCGATGGCCGTGACCCCTTCAGGGGTCACGGCCATCGGGGATTCGTCGTGCGCCTGTGGGTGCCAGAAAGTCAGCCACCCTACACGACCTGCGCATGCTCGCGACCCCATCGCCACCTGTCCGGAGATGATCGATCTGGCCGGACTCGTCCGCGGCTTCGCCGACCTGCTGCGACCACGGGAGGGCAACGCCGACCGTCTCGACGCGTGGATCGCCACCGCCAAGGCCGCCGATCTCCCTCATCCACGCACCTTCACTCGCGGCCTTGACCAGGACCGCGACGCCGTCCGCGCGGCCGTCACCTCGCCGTTCCACAACGGCGGCACCGAAGGCGTGAACACCAAGACCAAGCGGATCCCTGGCACGGTCGTCCCGGTGTCCGGGCGGGCCGTCCTGTCGATGGCCGGGCAGGTCAGCCTGTTCAAGGACACCGCCGTGACCAGGGCGAACGACACCATGGCCGCTCGTCGAAGCTGATGAAGAAGTTCCATGCGCCGGCCTTCCGGTTGATCGTCCGGCAGGTCGGCCACCTGTGGTTCATCCGTGACGAGCTCGTCCCCATCTTCATTGACAGACACCTGACAGTAAACGTTTAATGTTGGCGATCTTGCTGATTCGGCACGGGAGATAACGCATGTTCCGGTTTCCCGGATTACGGAGTTGGCGCACGCTTACTGCCGTGGTCGTGGTGGGTGTTCTGTTGGGGACAGGGGCACCTCCGGCCGCGATGGCGGCGGACGAGGGCCGGACCGAGTCCGACGCCGGTCGACTCAGCGAGTGGCAGCAGGTGTTGGACCGCGCTGCCGAAATCGGGGAATCGGTCGAGGTGACCGGGGCCCGGACCGAGTTCACCACCACCTACGCCAATCCCGATGGTGAGTCGTTCCGTCTGGAGCAGACGACCGTACCCGTCCGAGTCAAGGGACCGGACGACGCGTGGGTGTCGCCCGATGCCACGCTGGAGCGGCGTGCCGATGGAAGCGTGGGGCCGGTGGCCGCCGCCGTGGGGATCTCCTTCTCCGGGGGCGGTGACGGGGCGCGGCTCCTCACGATGACCCGGGATGGCCGGACCCTTGAGCTGGGATGGCCGGGAACTCTGCCGGCGCCGGTGCTGGACGGGCCGAACGCCACCTATACCGACGTGCTGCCGGACGTCGACCTTAGAATGACCGCGACAACCGAGGGCTTCCGCCAGGTTCTGATCGTCAAGACCGCGAAGGCCGCGGACAACCCCGCGCTCTCGCGGATCGAGTACACGCTCAGGTCGTCCGGCCTGAAGGTGGAGGAGACCGCGGACGGCGGTATGTCCGCGACCGACGGCAACGCCACAGAGGTCTTCACCTCGCCACCCGCGGCGATGTGGGACTCCACGGGTGACGCGACCGCCGGCCGGGCCGGCGCGACGGAGGAAGCCGCCAAGCCGCTCGCCGGGCGCACATCCGCCGACAACCCGGCCGATACGCCCACCCCGAGCGGCTCGCCCACGCCGGAGGGTTCCGCCTCCCTTACGGGTGAGGGGGAGGCCGCCGACGGGCCGGCTCCCGGGGCCGGGCACGCCGAACTGCCCATCGAGGTCGGCAAGGACACGCTCGCCCTCGTCCCCGATGCCACGCTGCTGCGGCAGAAGGACGATGCGGCGTACCCCGTCTACATCGACCCGACCGTCACCTGGGGGGAGACCGACAGGACGCTGCTTCGCTCCGACGGCTACAAGTCGTACAACTGGGGCAACGGCAGCGACAACCAAGGTGAGGGCGTCGGCCACTGCGGCACGTGGAACGGCTACTACTGCGGGCCCGGGTACACCCAGCGGTTGTACTTCCAGTTCTCGCCCGCCAGCCTCAAGGGCAAGCAGGTGCTGAGCGCGTTGTTCCGCGTCACCGAGCCCTGGGCGTTCCAGTGCGAACCCCGGTGGGTCGACCTCGTCCGTACGAACAACTTCACGTCGTCCACGACCTGGTCCGGCCGGCCGAAGGAGCTCGACTTGATGGTCGACCGGAACGTGTCGGCGGGCCGCGGCTCGGCGTGCGATCCGGGCCAGCCGACCGCGCCCATCGATTTCAAGGACAACCCCGCCGAGACCAACGAGAACCTGACCCCGACCGTGAAGGACTTCGCGGCGGGCAAGTTCTCCAAGCTCACGCTGGAGCTGCGGGCACACAGCGAGAGCGACACCTCCGCCTGGAAACGGTTCAGGAACGACGCCGTACTCGTCGTCGACTATGTCGGGCTGCCGGCGCTGCCGACCGGCATCGGCCTCGTCACCGGTTCCGGCACCGTCTGTGAGACGAAGGAGTCCGCGCCCGCGGTCGTTTCCTCCCCCACGCCCACCCTGGCGTCCATCCCGCAGACCGCCTCAGGCGGCGAGTCCGGGGCGATGCTGCGGGCGGCGATGGACGTCGTCAAGAAGAACTCCGACGGGACCTGGACGAACGCCTTCGCCACCATGGAGCGGCCGACGACAGGCCATGTCGGCGACAACGTGAAGGTGACGGCGTCCACGCCGACGCTGTCCGAAGGGGTGCTGTACCGCTACCGGTCCTGGACGCGCTCGTACTACAGCAACTACACCAAGCAACTGCCCGGGCCCTCCAACGCCTCGACCACGGGCTGGTGCTACTTCACGATCGACCCGACCGCGCCGCAGGCTCCCGTGATCACGGTCGGCGCCCCGTACCAGCAGTGCACGACCACCAGCTGTGCGCCGGCCGGAGGCCCGGGGCAAAGCGCGACCTTCACCTTCGCGCCGGCGTCCGGTGACGGCAACAACGTGGCGTACCAGTACCGTCCGTCCACCGCCTCGACCTGGTCGGCGGACATCACAGGCTCCACGGCCAAAGTCGTGATAACTCCCCAGACCTCCGGCACGTTCAGCCTGTACGTCCGCGCCAAGGACAACGTAGGCAGGTACGGCGCCACCACGGTCGTCGACTTCCTGGTCGCCACGGGCGCGGGTCCCGTCGGCAGGTGGCACTTCGACGAGGACTCCGGCGTCGCCGTCGACTCGGGTACGGGGCACCACGACGCCACGCTCGCCGGCGGTGCCGTGCGAGACGCCCGCGGGCGGCGCGGTGAGCTCTGGTACGACAACAGCGGTGCCGCGCTGACCACCCCCAAGATCGACAAGGGGATGGGCCTGGACGGCACGTCGGGGTACGCGTCCACCTCGGGGCCCGTGCTGGAGACGCGCTCCGCCTACACGGTCGCCGCCTGGGTACGGCTCGACCGGACGACCACGACCGGCATCGTGATGTCGCAGGACGGCTCCGGCGGCTACAGCCCCTTCAACCTCTGGTACGACAAGGACCGCGTGTCCTACTGCTTCGGCGTCAAGGACAAGGACGAGGCCACGGGCAACGCGTACTACGGGGTCTGCGCGAAGAACAACGTGGCCCAGGCGAACGCCTGGACCCACGTGGCCGGCACCTACGACCCGACGACGCAGAAGCTGAGTTTCTACGTCAACGGTGTGCCGCAGGGCACCGCCACCGTGTCCGGTTCGTGGTCGGCCACCGGTCCGTTCGAGATCGGCCGCTACAAGTGGGCCAACATCTTCCAGTACTACTTCCCCGGCTCCATCGACGAGGTCGCCGCCTGGCAGCGCGTCCTGACCCCGGACGAGGTCGCGGCGGAGGCGCGGTCGGAGTCCCCGGTGTCGGGGCGCAACGACGTGGAGCTGGTGGCGGACTGGAGCCCCGCAGGCGTCACCGGAACCCAGCTGCCCGACTCGCTTTCCGGGTACGGCCGGTCACTGGGGCTGACCGGCGGCGCGTCGCTGGACGGTGAGGGCCTGGTGCTGGACGGCGTGGACGACGCCGCCACCACCGCGGGCGCGGTCGTCGACGACACGGGCTCGTTCACGGTGACGGTGAAGGTCGAGCTCGACCGGGACAAGGTTCTCGCGATGCCGATCGGATCCGTCGGCCAGGTGGCCGGGCAGCGCACGGCGGACGGGTCCTCATGGGGGATCTGGTTCGAGCTGACCGGAAAGGAGACGCAGCTCGACGACGACGGCAACGAGATCACCGTCCCGGTCGGCTTCTGGCGCTTCGGCCGGGTCAACAAGGACGGCACGAAGAGCTGGGTGAGCTCCGACGCCGCGGCGAGCCTGGAGAGCCCGGTCCGGCTGACCGGCGTCTACGACGCCCTGGCGGCGGGCGGGCGCGTTGTGCGGCTCTACCTCGGCTACGAACAGAACGACCTCGATATCGCCTACACCGCGCTGGCCGGATCGGGCGACTTCGCGGTCGGCAAGGGCTTCAGCTCGACTTCCTGGGGCCACTTCCTCCCGGCGAAGATCACTGATCTGCGGCTCTGGGTGGGTGCCATGTCCGATTCCGACCAGATCGACGCCGTCATCGGCGACTGACGGCAGTGCGGGGACCGGCACCCCGGTCCCCGCACGTCTCACTTCCCCGCTCGATCAGCGGGTTCTCTCTTGTCCTCTTGAGGAGGTTGGGTCATGCGTCGGCCCGGAATACGTGCTGCCCTGGTGGCCGCGATGGCGGTGGCGATGTCGTTACCCGTGGGGGTGACGACCACGGCCTCGGCGGCGGCGGAGGGGCCACCAGGCGCCCCTCCCGTGCAGAAATACCGATCGAGCAAGGTCAGGGCCATGAACGCGAGCGGGGCGAAGGAGTCCCGGGATCGGGCCGCCGCGTCCAAGGCGCGCAACGACGCCTCGGCCGACCAGGCCGCCAAGGAGCGTGCGGCCGACCGGTGGCCGGAGGCGGGCGCGGCTGACGTTCCGATCGACGGCGTCGAGAGCGTCAGCGTGGGCGGGCTCCCCGTCACCCTGGCATCCATCGATCCGGCGCCCACCGCGACGGCACCCACGGACGGCTCGGCAGCCGCCGCGACGGCCGGTTCGCAGGAGGCCCGCGTACAGGTGCTCGACCGCGCCGCCGCCGAAGCGGCCGGAGTGGACGGGGTGCTGCTGACCGCATCGGCGCCGGCCCGGGGCAGCGCGAAGCTGAGCATCGGCTACGCCGCCTTCGCCTCCGTGTACGGCGGCGGGTGGAGCGGCCGTCTGCGTCTCGTACGACTGCCCGACTGCGCGGCGACCACGCCCGAGCGGGAGGAGTGCCGCACTCAGACCCCGCTGGACACCGACAACGCCTACACCGCGCAAACCCTCTCCGCGCCGGTCACGTTCGAAGCGGCTCCGGCCGTGCTGGCCGTGACCGCCGAGGCCCCGGGCGAGGGAGGCGAGGCGCCCGACGGCAGCGGCAACTACGCGGCCACCCCGCTCACCTCGTCATCCACCTGGGAGGCCGGCAACGGCTCCGGCTCCTTCACCTGGTCGTACCCGATGGCCCCGGTGGAGCCGGCGGCGGGACCCGCGCCCTCGCTTGACCTGTCCTACGACTCGGGCAGCGTCGACGGGCGCACGTCCACCAGCAACAACCAGGGCACCTCGGTCGGTGAGGGCTTCGAGATCGCGGCCACCTCCTTCATCGACCGCCAGTACGGCACCTGCCACGAGGACGGCCACGACAAGCAGTACGACCTGTGCTGGAAGTACGACAACGCCTCGCTCGTCCTCAACGGCAGATCCACCGAACTCGTCAAGGACGACACCACCGGCACGTGGCGGCTGAAGAACGACGACGCCTCAACCGTCATCCACTCCACCGGTGCCGACAACGGCGACGACGACGGCGAATACTGGACCGTCATCACCGGCGACGGCACCAAGTACGTCTTCGGCCTGAACAAGCTCGACGGCGCGGGCAGCCAGCGCACCAACTCGGTGTGGACGGTCCCGGTGTACGGCGACGACTCCGGTGAGCCCGGCTACAACAAGGGCGGCGCCTTCGCCGACCGCTCCCTCACCCAGGCGTGGCGGTGGAACCTCGACTACGTCGAGGACACCCACGGCAACGCCATGTCGTACTGGTACACGGCGGAGACCAACTACTACCGGAAGAACAAGGCCGCCACCGCGAACACCGCCTACACGCGCGGAGGCTACCTCGAGAAGATCCTCTACGGACAGCGGTCCGACGCGCTCTTCACCGTGGACGCCCCGGACAAGGTGACCTTCTCCTACGCCGAGCGCTGCACGGCCTCCACTTGCGACAGCCTCACCAAGGACACCGCGCAGAACTGGCCCGACGTTCCTTTCGACGCCATCTGCACGAAGGACGAGAAGAAGGACGACTGCCAACCGGAAAGCCCCGCCTTCTTCTCCCGCAAGAGACTGGTGAAGATCGAGACGTCCGTCCTGTCGGGGACCGCGTACACGCCGGTTGACTCCTGGGCGTTCACCCAGAAGTACCTGGACGGCGGCGACATCGGGACCTCGTCCGACCAGACGCTGTCCCTGGAGTCGATCGTGCGCACCGGGTCCTCGGGCACGGCCCTGACGCTCGACCCGGTCTCGTTCACGTACGTGATGCGGTCCAACCGGCTGGCCGGCGGCACGCAGCCGGGCGGAGGCAACATCCTGCCGCTGACCAGGCCGCGCATCGAGACGATCACCTCGGAGACCGGCGCGATCACCACGGTCACCTACAACGAGCCCGAGTGCGTGCGCGGTTCGCTGATGCCGAAGGCCGAGGACGACAACTCCCTGTCCTGCTACCCGCAGTTCTGGCACATCAACGGTGCCACGGACGCCTCCATCGACTGGTTCAACAAGTACCGCGTGCTCGCGGTGAACGCCGCCGATCCGGCGGGGTCCAACCCGCTCACCGAGTACTCCTACGAGTACGAGAAGCCGGCCTGGCACTACAACGACAGCCCGTTCACCCCGGCCGACGAGCGCACCTGGTCACTCTGGCGCGGCTACCAGAAGGTCACCACCTACGTCGGTGACACCGACCACACCCGTACCAAGACCGTCTCCGTCTTCCTGCAGGGCATGAACGGCGACCGGCTGCTCAAGTCCGGTTCCCCCAGGACCGTCGACCCCGACAAACGACGCGCCGTCTCGGTGCCCGGCCTGGATGTCGCCGGACTCGACGTCCCCGACCTCGCCGACTCCGAGCAGCACGTGGGCCTCACCCGCGAGGAGATCACCTACAACGGGGCCGATCCGGTCGACGTGACGGTCAACGACCCCTGGTCGGTGAAGACCGCGACCCAGCACAAGTCGTACGCCGACACCGAGGCGTACTACGTGCGCGTCGGCAAGACCTCGACGCACACCTACCTCACCGTCCCGAAGACCTGGCGCACCGCCACCACCTCCACGACGTTCGACGGCTACGGCATGCCGGTCAAACAGGACAGCACCGGAGACACCGCCAAGAGCGGCGACGAGACCTGCACCCGCACCTGGTACGCACGCGACGACACCAAGGGCATCAACTCGCTCGTCTCCCGCACTCGCGAGGTGGGACGTCCCTGTTCGGTGAAGGAGGCCGACCTGTCGTTGCCCACCGACTCCTCCACCGCCGGTGACGTGCTGTCCGACACGGCCATCGTGTACGACAACGCCGCCGCGACCGGCTGGTCGGCCGGCCAGAAGCCGACCAAGGGCGAGGAGACCTGGACGGGGCGGGCCACCGGCTACCCGGCAGCCGTCACCGCCGACGAGCGGCCCCCGACCGGCTGGCAACGCACGGCCACGACCACCTACGACACGCTGGGCAGGCCGCTGACCGTCACCGACGCGGCGGACAACCCCACCACCACCGCCTACACCCCGACCGGCGCGGGCGTCCCCACCAAGACCGTGGTCACCAACTCCAAGCAGCAGAAGATCACCACCTTCCTCGACGGGATGCGCGGCCTGCCGCTGCGCACCTACGACCCCAACAACGGCAAGACCCAGCAGACCTACGACGGCCTCGGCAGGCTGACCGGGGTGTGGCTGCCCGACCGGAGCAAGGACGGCGGCCAGACCCCCAGCTTCGCCTACTCCTACGTGTACGAACGGGGCAAGGCACCGGCGATCGGTACCTCGACCATCAAGTCGGCCTCCACGGCCAGCTGGTCGTACGAGATCTTCGACTCGCTGCTACGGCCCATGCAGACCCAGCAGCCCACCCCGAACGGCGGCCGCCTGCTGACCGACACCCGCTACGATTCGCGCGGCCTCGCCCACGAAACGTACGCCGACATCTTCGACTCGGAGAAGACACCGAACGCCACCTACACCCGTGAGGAGTACGGCGAGTCGCCCAAGCAGACGATCACCGACTTCGATGGCGCGGGGCGCGAGGTGAGCAGCACGTTCTTCACCTACGGCGTGCAGAAGTGGACGACCTCGACCACCTACACCGGTGACTCCACCGCGACCAGCGCGATGACCGGGGGCAAGGCGACCCGGACCATCACCGACGCGCTGGGGCGCACAGCCGAAAGCCGTGAATACAACTCGCCCTCGCCCGCCGACACCGGATACGGCGGCCTGATGCAGGGTGGCGCATCGTACGCGTCCACCTGGTTCACCTACACCCCCGACGGCAAGCAGCGGACCATCACGGGGCCCGACGGCGCCAGATGGTCGTACGTTTATGACCTGTTCGGACGGCAGACCGGCATCACCGACCCCGACAAGGGCGCGAGCACCATCACCTACACCGCGCTCGACCAGACCGACACCATCACCGGCGCGAACGGCAGCCGGCTGCTGTATGAGTACGACGAACTCAACCGCAAGACCGGGCTGTGGTCCGGGTCGCGCACCGACGCGACCAAGCTCGCCGCCTGGACCTACGACACGCTCGCCCTGGGCATGTTGACCTCGTCGACCAGCTACGACGGAGGGGTCTCCGGCAGGGCGTACACCAAGAAGGTCCTCGCCTACGACGGCCAGTACCGCGCGACCAGCACCGAACTCGACCTCGACCCGAACGACCCGATGGTCAGGTCCGGAGCGGCGAAGACCAGCTACACCTTCGCCAGCACCTACAACCTCGACGGCACGCTGAAGAACTCCACCGAGCCCGCGACCGGCGGTCTCGCCGAGGAGAAGATCAGCCTGGCCTACACGCCGACCGGGCAGGTCGTCGGGATCACCGGCACCAGCGACTACCTCCAGAAGGCCGACCACAATGCGCTCGGCCAGCCGCTGCAGTTCACCCTCGGCCTGTCGGGGGCCACGGAGGCGAAGAAGACCTTCATCAACAACGCCTACGAAGAGGGCACCGACCGGCTGACGAGGTCCTTCGTCACCACGCAGTCCACGCCCGTCAAACCCCAGGACCTGACCTACCACTACGACCTCGCGGGCAACGTCACCGAGATCGCCGACACCGCCACCCTGGACGGCGCCGGCCAAAGCGACATCCAGTGCTACACCTACGACGGGCAGCGCCGCCTGACCGAGGCATGGACGCCGGCCACGGACGACTGCGCCGACAAGACGCTGGGCGGCGCGGCTCCGTACCGTACCGGCTACGCCTACAACGACGCGGGCCTGCGGACCACGGAGACGCAGTACACCGGCGCCTCCGCGACCACCTCGGCATACTGCTACGGCAGCACCGCCCAGCCGCACGCTCTCACCGCTGTCTCGGCCACGGGCTCCTGCACGGGTGTATCCGCCACCTATGCCTACGACGAGGCCGGCAACACAACCGGGCGCGGTGACCAGGTGCTGACCTGGGACGCGCAGGGACGCCTCGCCACCGTCACCAAGGGCACGCAGAAGACCGCCTACCTGTACGACGCCGACGGGTCGCTGCTGATCCGCCGCGCGGTGGGCGACGGCGAGAGCGTGCTGTACCTCGGTGCCACCGAGATCCACTCGAAGACGACAGGGAGCACCGTCAAGACCTGGAGCAGCCGTTTCTACTCGGCGGATGCCCAGGTGATCGCGGTGCGCAGTACGCAGACGGGGGCGAACACGGTCTCCTTCCTCGCCGGCGACACGCACGGCACCTCCTCGCTGGCGGTGGACGCGACCAGCCAGGCCGTCACCAAGCGCTACACCACCCCGTTCGGCGCGCCGCGTGGTGAAACGGTCGGCGGCGACTGGCCCGACGACAAGGGCTTCCTCGGTAAACCCGCCGATGCCACCACCGGACTCACCTCCATCGGGGCACGCGCGTACGACCCGCTCACCGGCAGGTTCCTGAGCGTGGACCCCGTGCTCTCAACGGACCAGAGCCAGTCCCTGAACGGCTACTCGTACGGGAACAACAACCCGGCCACATTCAGCGACCCGACGGGCGAGGAGATCGGGTCCAGGCCCAACTCCTGCCAGTACAACCTGAGGAACTGCTCCAAGAAGGTGCAGAAGCAGGTCGGCTTCGACCCGAAGACCGGCATCGCCACCCCGCCCAAACACACGAAGAAGAAGGCCAAGCCTACGCCGCGCCCGTCCCCGGGCCGGTCGCCGAAACCGCCGGCCGGCGGGTGCGCCTGCAAGCCGGTCAAGCACGACACCGGGGTCAACCTGATGAAGGCGCTCGTGACGCGCCCGTTCCACTGGGGCAACAACATCAACGGCGCGAACGCGCTGGCCTTGACGTACCACACGGCCTTGGGCAACGGCTCTTGCGATCGAAGGTCCCAGCAATACGTCTGCTACGGCGGCTCACCGGGAGGCGACCAGCCGATGACGGTCGGTGACGTCCACTTCTACCCATACTCGAAGAAGGAGTTCCAGAACCGGCTGAGAGAGGAGAAGCAGGACCGGGACGACATCGCGAAGGTCGCCGGCCGCAAGGTGGCGGACCAGTACGGGCCCAACCTTGAGAAGCATGAGGCGGTGCATTCCGAGCAGTGGTCGCGGTTCAGGAATGCCACCGAATACATCGTCGCGTACGGGACCCAGTCGGCGTACTCCAAATTGACCGTCGGCGATCCCGCGGGCGGGAACTCCTTCGAGATGGAAGCCAATCTGTGGTGGGGTAGCTACCGGACCTGGTAGCCCCGTTTGAGTTCCGCCCGCCCGGCGGCTAGAAGTTCCAGCCGTCCGGCGACCAGAAAGGGAAAGAACCGATGATGCGCAGAAGAAGGCCGGGGCTCGGGTACACGGCCGTCGCGTTGGCCACTCTGGCCTTCTTCGGCGTGGCGTGCGGCACACCCGCGCCGAAAGGCATCCTCGCGGTCGAACGGGCCCAGGACGGCGGTGTCAGGCTGCTGCTGGCCGACTGCCCCGGCTATGTCGCCCAGGACGTCTCCGTCATAGCGGACACGGACGACGACAGCGAACTGGTCGACTGGAGCGTGCACAACAGCGGCCGGACCTCGTCGGTGCGCGACATACAGGTCTTCCAGGGCCCGCCCGAGGGCTGGCGGACCACCGGCGACACGCTCACCGCCTTGCGGGAGGGCGTCCCCTACGTCGCGAACGTCAACGGCAACGTCGGCGGCAGGGGTCTGCGGGGACGGGTGCCGTTCACCGTGGAGGACCTGAAGGGTCTCGGGAGCGGGGAGGTACTGACCTGGAACGGAGGGGACAAGAACGTGAAGACGGACCGGGATGACTTCCTGCACGGCGACCCGGACCGGTGCAAGCCGTGAGCACCGTGCGCACCGTGAGGACGCGCCAATGATCGTCTTCGGTCACGGGGCCGATCCGTGTAGGTAGCCAGGTTCTTACCCCTGTGCCGTGCCCCTGCGGCGGCTTCTCCGCGCGTGCGCTTCTCCGGTCCTTGGCGGCTCCCGCCGGGGGCACAGTCCGGCCGTGCGTCTCCCGCCGCTGAGATCATTCCGCGGATTCCGTGATTCCGTGATTCCGTGATTCCGCGGGCTACGGGCACTTGAGCCACGCGACCAAGGGATAGGTGCCACCGCTCGGCGTCTTCATCCATCTGTACCCGGCCTCAACGCGGGACCCCTTGTTCTCATTGCCCTTGTCGTGCTCGTCCCAAAGGCACGAGGGGCGGCCTCCGACGTGATCGCGCCCGCCACTGTCCGTCCACCACACATCGGCCGGGACCAGGGCGGCCGGACCGCTGTCCGCCTGGAACGTCCCTGAGCCGTCAACGGTGAGCTGGACGTATCCCTCAGCGACGGCCAACGGGACGTCGCCCAGCGGCAGGAAGCTCGCCGCCACGCCACCCACCACCGCTGAGGCAAGAATGATCAATGCCATGAACACCCTGCTGACGGTTACGTGACCCGCCTTCGTCGTGGCCGGGATCTCAGGCGAAGACATGGGGGAACTGTACGACCCTTCCGATCAATCGGGCACCCGCCTGCTCACGCGGCTCTCGTCCGATCGACGTCTCCGGTCCAGGAACCTCTCCACCCTCCACGCGGGCCGGGCGGCGTTGCGGCTCTCGGCCACTCCCAGACCTGGCTAGGCTGACCGGAACATCTACGCGGGGGAGGGGAGGAGCAGTGCGCCAACGGTCGTCGTTCCTCGCCGTACCCGCCAGGTGGCTGATCTGCCTGATCTTCCCGCTGCTGGTCAGCGGCGTCCCCGCGGCGGGCGTGCTCGGCGCGCTGCCGCAGGTCTCCGTTCTCGCGGCGTCCGCCCCCTCCGCTCTCACCTCGTCCGCGCCCTCGTCCGCCACGGCGGCCGGCACGGACGACCACAAGGCCGGCACGCGCACCACTCTCGCGGCCGGGCCGTACGACACGATCACAGCCGGGCCGTACGCCACGATCGCGAGCGGTCCGGACGACCACGTCGCCGCACCGCCGCAGCCGCACGACCACGGTCCGACCTCGCACGATCTCTCCGGCCGACCGCACCACGAGGCCGTCATCGGAGCGAAGCGCGGCGCCATGGGAGCGGGCCAGACGGCCCTTCTCGTCGACCGGCGCCGTCCCGCGACGACATCCCGCGTCACGACCGCCGTCCTGCCGCCCGACGGCGGCGCGGACCCGCTCGCCGCACCCGGCGTCTCGCCGGGCCGCGCGCCACCCACCACAGGCTGAGAGCGCACGACCACCCGCTCTCGATCCCGGTATGCCTGCACGCGCTCTTTTCGCGCGCCCTTTCCGATCGGTTGACGCCTGAGGCACCGGATTCCACGCGCAGGATTCACGCGCTGGACTCCATACGTAGGACTCCACGCGCTGGTCTCCGCACCGGATTCCACGCACCAGATTCCACGCACCGGATTCCGTGCGCCGCGTCCCGATCTCGGTATGCCTTCACGCGCCTACGCGGCGCGTCATCCCACTCCGCCTGTGGAGGCTCTCATGTCGCGTGCCCCAGTGGTACGCGCGCTGGCGGCGCTCGCCGTCATCGCGACATCACTCGTCCTCGCCCTCACCATGTCCCCGCGCCTCGGTCTCGATCTGCGCGGCGGCACCCAACTCGTCTTCGAAACCAAGGACTCCCCCACCACGAAGGCGGACGCCGAGGCGACCGACCGGACGCTGGAGGTGCTCCGCCGCCGCGCGGACGCGCTCGGCGTCGCCGAACCCACGCTCGCCCGTTCCGGCGAGCGCCGCATCATCGTGGAACTGCCCGGCGTGCTCGATCCGCGCAAGGCGGCCGAGACCATCGGAACGACCGCGCAGCTCACCTTCCACCAGGTGCTCGACTATCCCGAGGACTCGGCCAAGCCGAAGAAGGGCGAGCGGATCCTTCCCGACGAGGACGGCCGCAAGCTGCTCCTCGGTCCGGCAGGGCTCACCGGCGAGTCGGTGAAGGACGCCAAGGCCGGGATCGACGCCCAACGGGCCAGTGGATGGTTCGTCTCGCTCGACTTCCGCGACAACCGCCCTTGGGAGAAGCTGACCGGTGAGGCGGCCTGCGCTCCCTCGGGCGACCCCAAGCGGCGGATCGCCATCGTGCTCGACGACGAGGTCATCTCCTCCCCACAGGTGAACGACACCGTCCGCTGCGGTGTCGGCATCACCGGCGGGACCACCGAGATCAGCGGATCCTTCACCACCGAGGAGGCGCAGAACCTCGCCCTCCTGATCAAGGGCGGCGCACTCCCCGTGCCCGTCGAGATCGTCGAACAGCGCACGGTCGGCCCGACGCTCGGCGCCGCCGCCATCGAGGCGAGCGCGAAGGCCGCGATCATCGGCGTGGTGCTCACGGCGGCCTTCCTCGCCCTGGCGTACCGGCTTGTCGGGCTTCTCGCCACGGTCGCCCTGGCGTGCTACGCGCTGATCTCCTACGCCGCGCTGGTCGCCCTCGGCGCGACGCTCACTCTGCCCGGTCTGGCCGGATTCGTCCTCGCCATCGGCATGGCGGTGGACGCGAACGTGCTGGTCTTCGAACGCGCCAGAGAGGAGTACGGCGCCGCTTCGCACAAGGGGCTGCGCGGAGCGCTGGAGAAGGGCTTCCACCACGCGTGGAGCGCGATCGCCGACTCCAACATCACCACCCTGCTCGCGGCCGGCCTGCTCTTCTTCCTGGCGTCCGGCCCGGTGCGTGGTTTCGGCGTCACGCTCTCCATCGGCGTACTGGCCTCGCTCGTCTCGGCGATGCTGATCACGCGAGTGCTGGCCCAGTGGGCGGTCGGGCGCCGGGCGGTGAACTCGCGGCCGCGGCTGTCCGGGCTCGGCGCGGTCGGCGCGCTGCGTTCCTGGTTGAACAGGAAGAACCCCGACCTCATGCGGCGCGGACGCCTGTGGCTGGGCATCACGGGCATCCTGACCGCCCTCGCGATCGCCGGGCTGTTCGTCCGCGGGCTGGACTTCGGCGTGGAGTTCACCGGCGGCCGCCTCGCGGAGTACGCCACCTCCACGCCGGTGAACGCGGACACGGCCAGGCAGGCCGTCGCCGACGCCGGCTTCCCCAGCGCGGTCGTCCAGAGCTCGGACGACGGCATCACCGTCAGGACCGGCCAGATCAGCGGGGATGAGGCGGCGAAGATCGAGGCGGCGCTGGCGAACGTGGCCGGTGAGGTCACCAAGCAGCGCGACGAACTGGTCGGGCCCAGCCTCGGTGACGAGCTGCGGCGCAACGCCCTCATCGCGCTCGGCGTGGCCCTCGCCGCGCAGCTCGCGTACCTGGCGTTCCGTTTCCGCTGGTCGTTCGGTACAGCCGCGGTGCTCGCGCTGGCGGTGGACGTGGCGATGGTGGTCGGCGCGTTCGCCTGGCTGGGCAAGCCGGTGGACGGCGTGTTCCTGGCCTCGGTGCTCACGATCATCGGATACTCCGTCAACGACAAGGTGGTGGTCTTCGACCGGGTACGCGAGATGTGGGGCGCGTCACCCAAGACCCCCTTCCAGCGAATCGCCGGTTCGGCGGTGGTGCAGACCGTGCCCCGGACTGTGAACACGGGTCTCGGCGCGCTGTTCATCCTGGCCGCGCTCGCGCTGCTCGGTGGGGACTCGCTCACCGACTTCGCGGTCGCGCTGCTGATCGGTGTCGTGGTCGGCACGTTCTCGTCGGCCTTCGTCGCCGCCCCGCTCGCCGTCGAGTTCGAGCGGCGCAGCTCGGCGCCTCCCCCGCAACCGGCCAGGAAGCGCACCGCCCCGTCTCGCCAGGGATCGGGGGCGGTGGTCTGAGCGTCCGGGCTCATCCCGGATCCGCAACCCATCCCTGATGTCACCCCCGGCCGGGACCCGCGCGTTCCCGGCCCGGGGGGCCGGCCCGGAGGACGTGCCGGATCCGCTCGGTGGCCGTGCCGGGCCCGGTGGGAGCCGGGAACACGGGGCGCCGATCGGCGACACTGGTGGGCGGGGAGGAGCGACCATGGCTGATCCGGACACCAGCGGGCCGACGACCGAGTTCGCCGGAAGGCGGCCCGCGCCGTCCCTGCGGGGATTCGTCACCGCGTACATCGGCTATCGCGAGGCGGGCGTCCCCCCGGCCAGGCACCGCGGATTGCCCTCGCCGTATCTCACGATGATCGTCACCCTGGACGATCCGCTGGTCGTGGCCGCGCACGCGGACCGGCTCGCCCCTCCGGGGACGTACGACACGCTCGTCGGCGGCCTGCACAGCACACCGGCGCTGATCACGCATGACGGCCGGCAGTCCGGCATCCAGCTCGCCCTCACACCGCTGGGCGCGCGGGCGCTGCTCGGCCTGCCCGCCGGGGAGCTGTCCGGCATCGACCTCGACGGGGCCGACGTGCTCGGTGGCGTGGCGGACGAGTTGCGCGAGCGCCTCCTCGCGGCGACCGGATGGCCCGAGCGGTTCGCCGTACTCGACTCGGTACTCGTTGCGATGCTGGGCTCAGGTCATGGCACGGCGCTCGGCGCCGGGGCGGCCATGCCCGCCGAGGTCACGTGGGCATGGCGGCGGCTGCTGGCGGCCTCGGGCGGGGTCGGCGTGTCCGACCTGGCCCGCGAGGTCGGCTGGAGCACCCGTTACCTGGGGCGGCGGTTCCGCGAGGAGATCGGCCTGAGCCCGAAGGAAGCGGCCCGGGTGGTGCGCTTCGACCATGCCCGCCGTACGCTGCAACGCCTGACCGCCGGAGGCGCACCTCCCGCCCTGGCCTCGCTCGCCGCGAACTGCGGCTACTACGACCAGGCCCATCTCGCCCGCGAGTTCGGCGCGCTCGCCGGGTGCTCCCCGAGCCGCTGGCTCGCCGAGGAGTTCCGAAACGTCCAAGCCCTGCCCCCGGGCGCGGCGACAGACTTGTTCACATGACAGACAACACACCATCACCGCAGGTCTGGCCCACGCTGCGCGCCCGCGACGCGCGCGGCCTGATCCGCTTCCTCGTCGAGGCGTTCGGCTTCGAGGAGACCGCCGTGTACGGCGAGGGCGAGCGGGTCGATCACGCCCAGCTGTCATGGCCTCTCGGCGGCGGCATCATGCTGGGCTCCGTCCGGGACACGCCGGACGACAAGTGGACGCTGGAGCCCGGCACGTTCGGCGCGTACGTCGTCACCGACGATCCGGACGCGCTCCACGCGCGGGCGATCGCGTCGGGTGCGCGGCTCGTCCAGGAGCCGTACGACACCGACTACGGCTCGCGCGACTTCACGGTCCGCGACCCCGAGGGCAACCTCTGGTCGTTCGGCACCTACCGGGGTGAGCCGCGCAAGGGGTGAACGCGGCGGGAACCGGGCCTCCCCAGTGGAGGCCCGTCACCCTCTGACCGATGGTCCCGTGCGTCGTGCGGCATCGGCGCGGACGGGCTTCACCCGGGAAGACCCGTCCTGTGGAACACATGCCCCAGGAAATGACATATGTCCCAGGAGCGAGTCCTTTGAGTAGCGTGTACTGGTCAGGCAGTACCGCCCGCTCTGGAGGAGTTCGTGACGACATCCGCCCGTCCCCTGGTGCTGCTCGACGTGGACGGGGTGCTCAACCCGTTCCGCCGCCCGTCCTCGCGGTTCGCGCGACACGAATGCGTCGTCGACGGCTGCTCGTACCAGGTCCTTCTGGACGTACGGCACGGCGAGGAACTGCTCTCCCTGTCCGAGGACACCGGCGCGGAGCTGGTCTGGGCCACCACCTGGGAGGAGAACGCCAATGAGGAGATCGGCCCGCTCATCGGCCTGCCCCGGATGCCGGTGATCAAGGTGATGGCGGGGGCGGGCGCGGCGCGCGGTGAACATTTCAAGACCGGCCCGGTGGCCGAGTACGTCCGCGGCCGCCCGTTCGTGTGGTTCGACGACGAGCTCAGCCCCGCCGACTGGGAGTACCTGACCGAACATCCGGACGTCGGCGACTTCCTGCTGATCGAGGTCGATCCACGGAACGGGCTGTCGGGGTGGGACATCGACCGCGCACGGGAGTGGCTGGCCGCCGCCCAGGGCTGAGCGGTTGGCGCATGCCCACGGCTGAACGGTCGGCCCATGCCCACGGCTTCCGCGCACGGCCGGTTCAGATCGCCGAGTTCTCCAGCCAGTGGGCGAGCAGGCGATCGTCGCCGAAGATCTCGAAGCGTCCGGCGTCCGGCCGCAGCCGCCCGTAGACGAGCAGCAGCAGATCACTCGCGATTCCCCGCACCGCGACCGCGCCCTTGCCGTGCCCGCGCTCCCAGGTGAATCCGGTGGGTCGGAGCGTGATCATCCACTCGCCCTCGGCGTCCGTCGCGTGCAGGTGCAGCGTCTCACCGTCACCGCTGAGCCGTCCGACGCGCTCCGCCCACTCCGCGGCGTACGGCAGGTTGCCGAGGAACTCGTCCACGCCGTCGATCGCGCTCCCCGCGTCGATCCCGGGCTCGCGGCCCAGCGCCAGCTCGGCGTCGGCGAGGTGGACCAGCAGCTCGTGCAGCATCCGGCGGGACCAGAAGCGGGCGTGCCGGTCGCCGCCCCAGGACCAGAGCGGCGTCTCCGGCGCGGTCGCGCGCAACGTGGCCAGCAGTCGCGCCGTACCCGCCGCGAGCCAGGCCGCGGGGTCGTCTCCCTCCCCCAGGCGGTCCATCGGGACGTCACGCGCCCCGAGCCGCTCCGGAGCACGGGTGCGCACCAGGTGCTCCGCCCAGCGCTGTGTGATCCCCACATGCTTCACCAGCTTGGCGATCGTCCATCCCGGACAGGTGGGGACCGGAGCCGCCGGATCCGCCTCCTCCACGAGCGCGACCAGGCGCGCCGTGGCGGCCTCGATCGCCGTGCAGTAGTCCTCGTGCGTCCGGTCGCCGTGGATCAGCTCAGTCATGCGCCGACCGTACCTCTCCGCCCCCGGAAGCGGTACGGCCCCTGCCGCTTCATGATCAGCCGGTGATCACGGCGACGACGACCGTGCCCGGCGCGAGGTCACGCGCCAGGGCGTAGACCCCGTACATCATCTTGGCCACGTAGATCCGGTCGAGAAGGAGCCCGTGCCGTACGGCGAAGTCGGAGGCGAACGCGTCCAGCTCCGGTGTGGAACGGGCATAGCCGCCGAAGTGGAAACCACACTCGACCCGCCAGCCGCCCGTGACCCGGCCGAGCCCCTCGCGCTGGAGCCGGGCGACCTCTCCGGTCAGGAACTCGCCGCCCTTCAGGACCGAGAAGCCGACCGCCTCCCGGCCCGGCGGCAGGCCGGCCGCGATGCCGGCGAGCGTCCCGCCGGTGCCGACCGGGCAGCAGACGAGGTCGTATCCCCCGTCCAGTTGCGTGTCCAGTTCCGGGGGGATCTCGGCGCAGCCGCGTACGGCCGCCGCGTTGCTGCCTCCCTCCGGCAGGAGATGGAAGTCGCCGAACTCGACCCGCAGCGCGTCGATCACCTCGGGCGTGTGCTTGCTCCGGTACGCCGTCCGGTCCAGGTAGGTCAGCCGCATGCCCCGGCCCACCGCGTACGCCAGGGAGGGGTTGAGCGGCAGGTGTTCCTCGCCGCGGATCACACCGATCGTCTCGAAGCCGTAGGCCGCGCCCGCCGCCGCGACCGCCCTGATGTGGTTGGAGTACGCCCCACCGAACGTGAGCACCCGGCCCGATCTGGGGTTGTACTTCAGCTTGCGCCACTTGTTCCCCGAGATCTCGGGGTGGATGAGGTCGTCGCGCTTGAGCAGCAACCGGACGGCTCCGAGACGCTCGTCGCGCACCTCCTCGATCGGCGAGGGCACGCACGCCGCCGGGCTGCTCGCCGATCCCGCCAGACCTGCCGGAACGTCCATACCGTCAAGGCTGGCACACGGACGCGGACTCGCTAACCTACGTGGAAGCCGTTTGTTGAGGAGTGTTCGATTATGCGTGTTGTTGAGGTGTTCCGTGCGGCCTATGGGAGCGACCCCGCGGGGGTCTGGCACGCGCCGGGCCGGGTCAACCTGATCGGCGAGCACACCGACTACAACGACGGCCTCGTGTTGCCCTTCGCCGTCCCGTGGGGCGTGACCGCCGCCGTCAGCCCCCGCCCCGACGGCGTCGTACGGCTCGCGTCGGTCCAGGCGCCGGGCGAGGAGCAGGTCGTCGAGGACCTCGACCAGACCCGCGGCTGGGCCCGCTATCCCGCCGGAGTCGTCTGGGCACTGCGCCGCGCGGGCCACCCGGTCGGCGGCGCCGACATCGTGATCGACGGCGACGTGCCCAGGGGCGCGGGTCTGTCCTCCAGCGCCGCGCTGGAGGTGGCGACCGTGCTCGCTTTCGACGACCTGTACGGCCTGGCCCTGCCGAGGATGGAGCTGGCGAAGATCGCGCAACAGGCCGAGAACGACTTCGTCGGCATGCCCTGCGGGATCATGGACCAGGCGGCCTCCGCGCTCGGCGAGGAGGGCCGCGCGCTGTTCCTCGACTGCCGCTCCCTCGGCAGCCGCGCCGTCCCGCTGGACCTGGCGGCACACGGCCTGCGGCTGTTGATCATCAACACCGGTGTCCACCACGAACTGGCCGACGGGCAGTACGCCCGGCGCCGCCAGGACTGCGAGAACGCCGCCAAGCGGCTGGGCGTACCCGCGCTCAGGGACGTCACCGACCTCGCCGGGGCGCTGGCCAGGCTGAGCGGCGACGAGCGGAAGCGGACCCAGCACGTGGTCACCGAGAACCACCGGGTCGAGGCGGTGATCGGCCTGCTGCGGGCGGGAGCCGTACGCGAGATCGGCGCGCTCCTGAACGCCTCACACCTCTCCCTGCGCGACCAGTTCGAGGTGTCGTGCCCCGAGCTGGACGTGGCCGTCGAGGCGGCGGTCAGGGGCGGCGCGCGCGGCGCCAGGATGACCGGAGGCGGCTTCGGGGGCTCCGCCATCGCTCTCGTCCCCGAAGAGCGCCTCCCGGCCGTACGGGACGAGGTTCTGCGGGCCTACGAGGCACGCGGCTGGGCCGCTCCCGCCTTCCTGGAGGCGACCCCCGCTCCCGGCGCCCGCCGCCTCCGCTGAATCGGACCGGTTCCGGGGCCGGATGCCGGGCGGCTTCCGCCTGAGGCGTCGGCGCGCTCACAGCGGCCGGAAACGCGGCGGGCGGCGCTCCAGGAAGCCGGCGACGCCCTCGGCGAAGTCGGGCCCGCCGAACGACTCCATCATGAGCCGCACGGCCCGGTCCCTCGACTCGTCGAGAGGCCGCTCCCAGTCGCCCCACACCTGCCGCTTGATGACCGCCATCGACGTGGGCGAGCTGGTGGCCGCCAGCTCGCGCGCGTACGCCAGGGCCTCGTCGAGAAGCCGCTCTCCCGGTACGGTCCGGCACGCCAGGCCCAGCGCGTACGCCTCGGAGCCGGTGAAGGTCCGGCCCGACAGCAGGAGCTCCATGGCCCTGGCCTGCCCGGCGAGCTTGGGCAGGATCCAGGCCAGGCCGTACTCCGCGATGAGCCCACGCCGGGAGAAGGCGGTGGTCCACTTGGCGTCGTCGGCGGTGAAGACGAGATCGCAGACGAGGGCGTAGACCATGCCCAGCCCGGCGCAGGCGCCGTTCACCACGGCGATGACCGGCTTGCGTAGCGTCAGCGGAAAGGTGGCGGGCCGGGGATCCGGCTCGAAATCGGGCGATCCCGCCCGCTGTCCGGTGCGGCCTTCATCCCGGCCTTCATCCCGGCCTTCGTCCCGGCCGTCCTCCCGGTTACCCGAGCCTCCGCCCATGCGGCCTACGTCCCGGTTGCCCGCGTGGTCACCCGCCTGGTCGCCCGCGCGGACTCCGGCCGCCTGGATCGCGGCGAGCGCCTGGAAGTCGGCGCCGGAGCAGAACCCCTTCCCCACGCCGGTGACCAGGATGACCCGGACGGTGGGATCACGCTCGGCCTCTTCGAGCAGATCGAAGTAACGCCGCCCCATCTCCGGGGTCCAGGCGTTCAGCCGATCCGGCCGGTTGAACTTCAGGACCCGCACGGCGTCGTGGTTCTCGGACAGCACCAGCATGTCGGCCTCCCTGTACAGAACTATGTTCTACACCAGTGGGGGCGGCCTGATCGACCCCCAAAAAGGAAGAAAGGGTCAGAAACGCAACGAGGCCGGGCGACCTTTCGGTCACCCGGCCTCGGAGCCAGTGGCTCCCGCGATAGGACTCGAACCTATAACCTGCCGGTTAACAGCCGGCTGCTCTGCCGATTGAGCTACACGGGATTGCTGTTCGCCCCGCCTTCCGGCCTTTCGGCTTTCCTTGCGGCGCGGAACTAGATTAGCGCACTCCGAG
This sequence comes from Microtetraspora sp. AC03309, assembly GCF_020826795.1. Lineage (NCBI taxonomy): Bacteria > Bacillati > Actinomycetota > Actinomycetes > Streptosporangiales > Streptosporangiaceae > Microtetraspora > Microtetraspora sp. AC03309. Next base: position 81,773 of record NZ_JADDIL010000013.1, read on the forward strand.
GGGTTCCTGTCACATCGGTTGCGCTTGGATAGAGCGTGGCCCCCAGGGTAGGAGGCCGGAGACATTGAGTGGGGAGGTGGATGATGCGCTACAAGGTGATGTTCGCCGCCGGGCTGGCCATCGGTTATGTCCTGGGCACACGGGCCGGGCGGGAACGGTACGAGGAGATCAAGCGCCTGGCACAGCGGGTGTCCGACAGCCCGACGATCCAGGAGGCTGCGGGCCTGGTCGGCGCCCAGGCGGCCAAGGTCGCCGACAGGGCCAAGAGCATGGTGGGCGACAAGTTCGGCGGCAAGGTCCCGTTCATGCGCAAGCCCGAGCACGAGCCCTGGTCGGCGGAGAAGGTGCCCAGCGGAGCCGGCTGGCCCGACCCCGGAACGACCTGAACACGTGACCGCCTTCGGCGTGTCACGCGGGCGACCCTGATCGGTGACCGCGCGACGACGCGCGGCGCCGACAGATCGCGCGCCGCGCACGTCTGACGGCGTGTCGCGCCGATTGACTCGATCGGCGGCTCGCCTGACGGCGTGTCGCGCCGAACCACTCGATCGGTGGTCGCCTGGCGGCGTGTCGCCCCGACAGCCCCGGCGCCTCAGACACCGAGGCTGCGGCGCACCTCCTCGAGCGCCTGCTCGGCGAGTGCGCGCAGTCCCGGGTCGCCGGGATCGAGACCGGGATCGAAGACGAACTCCCAGCGCGGCTCCTCCGCCCCCGGCACGCGCCTGGCGACCAGCCGCACTCCCCCACGCGCGTCGAGCGGGACGTGCTTGCTCGCCACGATCGACGAGGTGACCCGCTCCCGGATCGTCTCCGGCAGCAGACCGGGCTCCGGAAGCGGCACGCGGTGGATCTCGCCGTCCGTCATGGCGACGGTGAGGCCGGTCTCGTCCCACGTCGCCTTGTCCACCATGTGCCAGGGCAGCCTGTGCCCGCCGGGCAGGTGCAGGGCCAGCGTGGTGGCGACCGCATATCCCGCACCGGCGCTCCCACCGCTTCTCCCGGCGGCTCCTCCGGCGGTTCTTCCGACAGTGCCTTCGCCGCTTCCGCCGGCCGTGCCCTCGTCGCTCCTTCCGGCCGTGCCCTCGCCGCTTCCTCCGGCCGTGCCCTCGCCAGCCGTAGGCGCGTGGCTGAGCACCCGCTCGCCCGGTTCCAGGGCGAGGGCCGTACGGACCTCGGACGGCAGCCGCTCGCCGAAGAGGGCACCGGCGAGACCGGAGAACGCGCGGGAGAAGGATGATCCAGCCAACGGGCACCGCCAGGGAACGCGACGATCGGTACAGCCGCAGGCTATCTGCCGAGCAGATCGAGGGTGAGCGCGGCCGACCAGGAGAAGTCCCTGCAGCCGTGCCCGGTCCCGTCGAAGGGATCGAAGCACTCGCGGAATCCCCCCTGCCGGACCAGCCGCAGCGTGCTCGCCACGAGCAGCTCGCGCAGCCGGTCGAGACCGTGTACGGCGGCGGCCTGGCTGAGCAGCCAGTTCGTGCTGATCCAGGACGGGCCGCGCCAGTACTGCGCCCGGTCGAACTCCGGCGCCCTTATCTCGCAGCTCGGTACCGGATATCCGGCCGCGCCCATGAACTTGGTCGACTCAAGGAGCGAGGTCAGCGCCGCGATGACGTGGTGGGGCATCTCGGGATCGAGCATGGGACCGAAACCGCCGATCGTGCAGACCGGGACGAGCCGGTCGGCACGGACGTCCCTGGCGTAGAAGGCACCGTTCCACAACCGGTCGAGCAGGGCGCCCCTGATCCGCGCCGCGGCCTCCTGGAACGGCTCCGGGTCCACTCCCACGACCTCGGACGCGAGCCGCGCCATGGCGTCGCAGGAGAGCAGCCAGATGCCGTTGAACATCGGGTCCTCGACCGCGAACGGATGCTCCTCCCGGAAGTACGACGGCGCGTACCCGTGATCACGGCACTGGACGGCGAGCCAGAAGTACCTGTCGTGGTAGCCGGTACCGCACCGGCCCGCGGGCAGGTTCGCCAGGGGCGCGTCCCAGGCGGGGCTGTCGTCCATGCCTGACTCCCACGGGTGGGCGATCGCGGCCAGCCCGTGCCCTCCGGCGTCCCTGCTCCGCAGATAGGCGTGCTGGGCCACGAGGGACGGCCACGCCCGCCGTACGAACCGGGCGGCGAGCTCGCGGTCGGCGGCGTGCCGCCAGATCCACCAGGCGGCGTACGCGTGCAGGGGCGGCTGGGTCAGCCCGGACGTGAGCGCGCCGCGCGGCGCGTCCGGGACCTCTTCCGAGCGCCACATGGACGGTCCGGGGAAGTAGCCGTCGCTGTGGTGGAACACGATGTGCGGGACCATCCCGGTGCGCCACTGGCCGGTGAAGAGTGAGAGCAGCTCCTGACCGGCCCGTGCGGTGTCGCGCCTGGCGAGGCCGATCGCCACGAACGCCGAGTCCAGGCTCCACTGGTGAGGGTAGATGCCGGGGGCGGGCATGGTGGAGGTGCCCGTCCAGTTCGCGTCGAGCACGGCCAGGGCGGCACGCCCGAGCGCGGCGTCGTCAACCGCGGGACGCCCCTCCATCGATCCAGACTAATCCCACAAAGCCCAGAAATCACCGAATATGGCGCCCCGGCCGCGGGGTCCCGCACGGCCCGCAGGACCCCGCACCGACCCGGCGCCCGGTGACACACGTCCCGGCGCCCGGTCGCGGACCATCACTCGAGATAGTCGCGCAGCATCTGGGCCCGGGTCGGGTGGCGCAGCTTGGCCAGCGTCTTCGACTCGATCTGCCGGATCCGCTCGCGGGTGACGCCGAACTCCCGGCCGACCTCCTCCAGCGTGCGGGGGTGGCCGTCGGACAGGCCGAACCGGAGCTGGATGATCCGCTGCTCGCGGTCCGACAGGGTCGCGAGGATGTCGTCGAGCTGGTCCTGCAGCATGATGAACGCCGCGGCCTCGATCGGCACCACCGCGTCCGCGTCCTCGATGAAGTCTCCGAGATCGGAGTCCTCCTCGCCGATCGGCGACTGCAGCGACACCGGCTCCTGCGCGATCCGCTGGATCTCCACCACGCGGTCGATGGGCAGATCCATCTCCGCCGCGATCTCCTCGGGGGCGGGCTCGCGGCCGAGATCCTGGTGGAGCTGCCGCTGCACCCGGACCAATTTGTTGATCGTCTCGACCATGTGGACCGGAATTCTGATCGTCCGGGCCTGGTCCGCGATGGCCCGGGTGATCGCCTGGCGAATCCACCATGTGGCATAGGTCGAGAACTTGTAACCCTTGGTGTAATCGAATTTCTCAACCGCGCGGATCAGGCCGAGATTGCCTTCCTGGATAAGATCCAGAAAGAGCATTCCACGGCCCACATAACGCTTGGCGATCGACACCACGAGCCGCAGGTTCGCCTCGATCAGGCGCTGCTTGGCGCGCACGCCCTCCCAGACCAGATCCTCCAGCTCGGGACGGCCCAGCCGTATCGCGGCGCCGTCGCACAGCTTGTCCTCGGCGAACAGACCGGCCTCGATCGCCTTGGCGAGTTCCACCTCCTCCTCGGCCGTCAGCAGCGGAACCCGGCCGATCTCCCGCAGGTAGATGCGGACGAGGTCGCTCGTCGGAGCCCGCCGGCCGGCGTCGTCGTCGTCCGGCCTGGTCGGCTCGTCTTCGCCTTGGGGTTCGAGAACCTCGACCCCGTTCTCCGCGAGCATGCGCACGACGCGCTCCAGCGCGTCGGACGGCAGCTCGGATTTGTCGAGCGCGGCGGCCACGTCGTCGACCGTGACGCTTCCGCGTTCTCTTCCCTTCGCGACGAGGTCCGCCACCTGGTCTACCGATGGCGGCCCACTTGGTAGCACCGATGCACCCACGCATCACAGTCTGCGGTATGAGCACAACAAAGCGGCAGGCCTATTTTTGGAACTCAAGGTAAGACAGAAGTCAATACCCGATCGCAATCTAAATCAACGTTTACCCGTTGTCAGGATTGGAAAGGAAAGTAATTCATGCCCCGGCGGCGCGCTCACGCAACACGCGTCGCTGCTGTTCGAGGGCGACGAGCTCGCCGAAGAGACGGTTGTACTCCTGCTGCTCCTCCACCGGGTTCAGCCGCTGGAGCCGGGCCTTGATCTGCGTGACGGACCGGCCGACCGCGGTCTCCAGCAGCCGGGCGAGCACGGCCGCGCCGTACCGCTCCTCACCGCCGGTCTCGGTGCGCAGTTCCTCGACGGCGAACCGGGTGAGCGCCGGGCGCAACTCGTCGTTCGCCGCCCCGAGGAGGCGGTCGACCCACTCCTGCCCCCCGGAGCCGCCGGAGGTGGTGCCGCCCGCGGCCGTGATCACGCCGTACAGCGCGGCGTGCTCGGGCCGGATGAACGCGTCGGCGCCGAGCGCGTCGAACTCGGGTCCGAGCAGGGCGGGCCGCTGGACGGCCAGCTTCAGGGCCTCCGCCTCCAGCTTGGCGACGGGGTCGACGGACTCCTGCCGGCCGGCCCGCCCCTGCTCAGGCCCGCCGTACTGCTGTCCCTGGCGGTGCTGCCCGTGCTGGGACCCCTGCTGCCGTCCGTACGGGCCGCCCTGGCCGGGCCGGCCACCCTGCTGGCCATACCGGCCCTGCTGGCCATACCGGCCCTGCTGGTCGTGCCGGCCGGGCTGACCGGGGCGAGCGCCCTGACCGCCCTGGCCGCCATGACCTCCCTGGCCTCCCTGGCCTCCCTGGCCGATCGCCTGCTGGACGCGCTCGATGACGAACCCCTCGTCCATGAAGCCGAGCCAGCGGTCCAGGTCCACGACGTACGTCTTGCGCAGCCCGGGGTCCTTGATCGAGGCGACCACCGGGGCGACCGCGTCAAGCGCGCCGAGCCGCCCCTCGTTGGTGGCCAGGTCGTAGCGGGAGATCACGCTGCGGATGGCGAACGCGAACAGCGGCTCCCGGCTCGCGATCAGGTCCCGGACCGCGGCGTCGCCGTGCTTCACCCGCAGGTCGCACGGGTCGAGGCCGTCGGGCTGCACGGCGACGAACGTCTGGGTGACGAACTTCTGCTCGTCCTGGAACGCACGCAGGGCGGCCTTCTGCCCGGCGGAGTCGCCGTCGAAGGTGAAGATCACCTCGCCGCGGAACTCGGCCTGGTCGAGCAGGAGGCGCCGCAGGACCTTGATGTGCTCCTCGCCGAAGGACGTGCCGCAGGTCGCCACCGCCGTCGGCACCCCGGCCAGGTGGCAGGCCATGACGTCGGTGTATCCCTCGACGATGACCGCCTGGGAGCGGCGGGAGATCTCCCGCTTGGCCAGGTCCACGCCGTACAGCACGGAGCTCTTGTGGTAGATCGGGCTCTCGGGGGTGTTGAGGTATTTCGGACCGTCGTCGGACTCGAGCAGCTTGCGCGCCCCGAACCCGATCACGTCGCCGGTGATGTCCCTGATCGGCCAGACCAGCCGGCCACGGAACCGGTCGATCGGCCCCCGGCGGCCCTCCTTGGCCAGCCCGCCCTTGATCAGCTCCTGGGATGTGAACCCACGCGCCATCAGATGCCGGGACAGCGCCTCCCACCCGGCGGGCGCGTACCCGACGCCGAACCGCTCGGCGTCCACCCGCTCGAAGCCGCGCTCGGACAGGAACCGCCGGCCGGGCGCCGCGTCGGGGCCGACGAGTTGCTCGGCGTAGAACTCGGCGGCGGCGCGGTGGGCCTCGATGAGCCTGACCCGCTCGCCCTGCTCGCGCCCGGGGACGTAGCCCCCCTGCTCGTAGCGGAGCTGGATCCCGGCGCGCTGCGCGAGACGTTCGACGGCCTCGGAGAACGAGAGGTTCTCGATCTTGCGGACGAACGTGATGACGTCGCCGCCCTCGGCGCAGCCGAAACAGTAGTAGTAGCCGCGGGCCGGCGTCACGTTGAAGGACGGCGACTTCTCGTCATGGAAGGGGCACAGTCCCTTCAGATTGCCGCCGCCGGCGTTGCGCAGCTGGATGTGCTCCCCCACGACGTCGGCGATCGGCGAACGCTCCCGTACGAGCGCGATGTCCTCGTCGCTGATCCGCCCTGCACCGCTACGCCCTGCCACGCTCGCGAGTTTAGGCCCTGGGAGCGACGTCGTGGGCGGGGCCTGCCCGAGACCGTATTTCGGTAACGGGTCGTGACCGAAAACGAGGTCGGTTACAAAGGAACCGTCGTATCTCGCTAACGTCGAGCGGGTGGAGATCATGCGATCGGGCAGACTGGCCGCCGTCGTGGCCGCCGCGGTGGCCACCACCGGGCTGGCCTCGGCGTGCGGAGCACCGGCCGGAGTGGCCGGGGTGAGCACGATGCCGCCCGTCCCCAGGACCGAGGAGCCACCCTCGGCCTCACCGGACGGCGCCGCGAGCCCCTCCCCGAGCGGCGCCCTCGGCGGCGACGGCGCCCACATGCGCTCCGTCGTCCCGCCCACGGGCCCCGAGCCCGTACGGCTCCCGCCGCCCAAGGTGTCGGCGTTCACCTACGCGTTCCCGGTCAAGGGGTGCCGGGTGTCGTACGCGCGGCAGTTGCTCGTGCTGCCGAAGACCACGATCTGGGCGGGCAAGGGATGCACCTTCGTCTCGCCCACCGACGGCGTGGTCCGCGAGGTCAACGTGCAGAACAGGTGGCTGCCGTCCACCGACCGCGGCCAGGACCGCGAGGGCCGGTTCGTCACGGTCGTCGGCGAGGACGGCGTGCTCTACCTGGGCGGCCATCTCGACTCGATCGAGCCGGGCGTGCGGCCCGGGGCCAAGGTCAAGGCCGGCCAGCCGCTCGGCCGGCTCGGCAACACGGGCAACGCCCGCGACACCGCCAGCAACCTCTACTTCGCCATCTCCTGGCCGGTCGCGCCGGAGCACTGGTGGATCAGGCGCGGCATGGTCGAACCCTGGGACTACCTCGACGCCTGGTACAACGGCAACCGCACGCTGTCCCCGAAGAAGGCCGTGTTCGCCCTGCGCAAGCGGGTCGGCAAGCTGCCCGCCTGCGATCGGTTGTGCGCCTCGAAGCCTCCGGTCACGAAGAAGCCGTCCACCGGCGACAAGCGGCACGAGCCCGACGAGAGTCCCCCCGTGGTCACTCCGGGCTGACCCGCCCGGCGCGGGTCGCCGGGCGGGATCGCGCGGGCGGGGCGCCGGGCACGGCAGCCGGGCGACATCGGGTGGGCGGGTCACCGGACGCGGCGGCCGGGCAGAGGGTCGGCAGGGGGCCGGGCGAGACGTTCCGGTCGTCAACCGGCCAGGAGGTCGTCGAGCGGGACGGCCGGGTCGGCGAGCCGGGCCGGGTCCACGGTGGTGCCGCCGTACCCGGCACGCACCAGTTCCTGGATCTTCTCGGTCATGTCCCACACGTTCACGTTCATCCCGGCGAGGACCCGGCCCTCCTCCAGCCAGAAGGCGATGAACTCCAGGCTGTCCACCGACCCCCGGTAGACGACCCGGTCGTGGCCGGTGATGTCGCCGGAGAACTCCATCCCCAGCTCGAACTGGTCGGTGAAGAAGTACGGCACGCGGTCGTAGACGACGTCGTGCCCGAGCATGGCGCGGGCCGCGGCCGGGCCGCCGTTCAGCGCGTTGGCCCAGTGCTCGACCCGGATCGGGCGGCCCAGCAGGGGGTTCATCGCCTCGGCGACGTCGCCCGCGGCGTAGATGTCGGGGTGCGAGGTGCGCAGGGAGGCGTCCACGACGATCCCGTTCGCGACCTCCAGCCCCGCGCCGCGAGCCAGTTCGACGTTGGGGGCGGCGCCGATGCCGACCACCACGTCGTCCGCGGGCAACGCCTGACCGTCCGACGTGACCACCGTGCGGGCGTGCGCCGTCCCTCCCAGGCTCGCCACGGAGACGCCGAGGCGCAGGTCGACGCCGTGCCGCCGGTGCAGCTCGGCGAAGATCTCTCCGACGGCCGGGCCGAAGGTCCGGTACAGCGGAGCCGGGTCCGGCTCGACGATCGTCACCGCGCATCCCGCCTCACGGGCCGCGGCGGCGGTCTCCAGCCCGATCCAGCCCCCGCCGATGATCACGACGTTCCCCTGGTGGGCGAACGCGGCGCGCAGCGCCTGGCTGTCCGCGAGCGTACGCAGGTAGTGCACGCCCTCCAGGTCCGCGCCCTCGACCGGCAGCGGACGCGGCGTCGCGCCCGTGGCGATCAGCAACTTGTCGTACGGCTGCCGCTCGCCTGAGGCGAGATGGACGGTGTGCCCGTCGGGATCGACGGCGGTGGCCGCGACGCCCAGCAGCAGCCGCACGTCGTGCTCGGCGTACCAGCCGGGGTCGTGCACGTAGACCTTCGCCAGCTCGGTGGTGCCCTTGAGATAGCCCTTGGAGAGCGGCGGACGTTCGTACGGGCGCTCCTGCTCGGCCCCGATCAGCACGATCTCGCCGGTGAAGCCCTCCTCCCGGAGCGTCTGGGCCGCTTTCGCGCCCGCCAGGCCCGCTCCGACAATCGCGTACGTCGACATCTGCACCCCTCACTCCCGGCTTTCGCGCAGTATCCGCCTGTGATCGCCCGGCGTCGAACGGAACGCGCCGGATCTCGTACCAGGTGCCCGGGAACGGGGGCCGGATTCCTGCCCGGCGTGATCTCAGGCGAGACGCCGGCGCCAGGCGACGGCCGACACGTCGGTGAGCGAGGCGATCTGGTCGACGACGGCGCGCAGCCGTCCGGCGTCATCGGGGGCGTTCTCGAAGGCGGGGCGCAGCGCGGGTTCGAGGGTCGCGGGAGCGCCCGCCGCGATCAGCGAGGCCAGTTCGGCGATGAGCTCCCGCTGGCGGGCCTGGGTCGCATGGTGCGCCTCGCGGGACATCACGTAGTGCGCGGTCACGCCCTTGAGCAGCGCGCACTCCAGCCGCGTGGTCCTGGGGACGACCAGGTCCGCCGAGTGCCGTCCGGCCGGGGGTTCGGGCCGGTACGCGTACGCCTCGCGGGTGGCGTCCTGGGCGGACCTGCAGAAGCGCCCGATGAGGGAGCTGGTGAGGCGCTTGAGCGAGGCGAGGTCGTCAAGGCCGCCGACGAACGGCCCGGCGAACCTCGCCGGCCAGATCGGATCGGTGACCAGCCGCGCGAATGTCTCCGCCAGCTCGGCGAGGTCGGCGTCGGGCGCGTACCACTCCCGGGTCAGGCGGCAGACCTCCAGGCGTTCCTCCGGGTCGCGGAGCTCCTCCGGGGTGACATGGCCGCAGTGCAGCGCGTCCTCCAGGTCGTGCACCGAGTACGCGACGTCGTCGGCCCAGTCCATGATCTGCGCTTCGAAGCTGACCCGGTAGTCGGGGGTGCCCTCGCGGACCCAGGCGAAGATGGGGGCGTCGTCCGGGTAGACGCAGTACGGTCGGCCGTCGCGCGCCTGCGGGACGCCGGGAACCCGGCAGGTGTCGCTCGTCCAGGGGTACTTGCAGACGGCGTCGAGCGCCGCCCTGGTGAGGTTGAGTCCGGCGCTGCGGCCGTCCTCGGTGAGCACCTTGGCCTCCAGCCGGGTGAGCAGCCGCAGGTTCTGCGCGTTGCCCTGGAAGCCGCCGCACGGGGCGGCCAGCTCGTTCAGCGCGACCTCGCCGTTGTGGCCGAACGGCGGGTGCCCGAGGTCGTGGGCGAGGCAGGCGGTCTCGACCAGGTCGGGGTCCCGGCCGAGGATCTTGCCCATCTCCCTGCCGATCTGCGCGCATTCCAGGGAGTGGGTGAGCCGGGTGCGGTTGCTGTGCAGGCTGTGGTCGGACGGCGTGACCACCTGGGTCTTGGCCGCGAGCCTGCGGAGGGACGCGCTGTGCATGACCCGGGCGCGGTCCCGCTCGAAGGCGCCGCGTTCGGGGTCGCCCGGGGGTTCGGGCACCCATCGTGCCTGGTCGTGCTCGTCATAGCGGTTCATCTGTCCTCCTTCCCCGGCATCGGGGAGGAGGAGAGTACCCCTTTGGGCCTCATTTCACGATAAACGCCTCTAAAACCATCAGTGACCGGTGCTCCCGTCGACGGCCCTCGCCAGTGGCACGCCTGGGCGGTAGCGCCCCCGGGTCCGGGCCCACCCGCGGAACGGATTCAGCCGGACGGCGATGCCGGCCGCGGTGGAGCGCCGGGCGCATCGCGGTATATCACCGACCGTATTTCTGTCAATAATGCCGTCAGCCCATCGTGCCGACCGCTCCGGATGGCACGGACGACACGGACCCGACACGCCGGTGATCGACCCATTTCACCGTTCAGCCTGCTCACAGCGGGTTTGGGAGCGCACCGCCCGAACGGAGGACGGCCGGTCCACGCCCCCTCGGAGCAAGGGCCCGCGACGGAAATCCATGCTGTCCCCGAGGTGACATAACCCTGAATTATTGACTGCCAATCTCACCATATTGCGCCGTATGACGAGTTTCGCAATCTTGCCGATGATCAACCGTGCGATAACCATCAGTGGCCGAACAGTCACCCTCTGCACTGGAGGCCACCAGTATGAGAACGGTCCCCCTGCTCCTGCGGCTCACGGCCGTGGGAGCGGCGTCGGCCATGGTGCTCACCGGCACATGCGCCGGCACGGCCACCGCGGCCACCACGGCTGTCGCGCGCCCGCACGCCCCCTCGGACACGATCCGCGGCACCAGCTCCCCCGATGCCATCCCCGACCAGTACATCGTCGTACTCAAGAACACCGGCGAGAACCGCAGGCGCGGCGCGGTCCGCATCGCGGGCGACCTCTCCTCCAAGCACCACGGCACCCTGCGGCACATCTTCCGCAAGGTCATGATGGGTTTCTCCGTCAAGATGACCCAGGCGAACGCCGTGGAGCTGGCCGCTGACAGCTCCGTCCGGTACGTGGAGCAGGACCAGAAGATCACCGTCAACGACACCCAGCGCAACGCCACCTGGGGTCTGGACCGCATCGACCAGCCGGCGCTCCCGCTCAGCGGCACGTACACCTATCCGACCACCGCGTCCAACGTGCACGCGTACATCATCGACACCGGCATCCTGACCACGCACAGCGACTTCGGCGGGCGGGCGAGCAGTGGACACGACTTCGTCGACAACGACACCGATGCCACCGACTGCCATGGTCACGGCACCCACGTCGCCGGCACGATCGGCGGCAACACGTACGGCGTGGCCAAGGGTGTCAAGCTCGTCGGCGTCCGCGTGCTCGACTGTTCGGGCAACGGCGCCGTCTCCAGCGTGATCGCGGGCGTCGACTGGGTGACGTCCAACGCGATCAAACCCGCGGTGGCCAACATGAGCCTCGGCGGCGGTTCGAGCAGCGCCCTGGACAGCGCCGTGTCCAGGTCCATCGCCTCCGGCGTCACCTACGGCGTGGCCGCAGGGAACGACGGCACCGACGCCTGCTCCGGTTCGCCGAGCCGACTCCCCGAGGCGATCACCGTGGGCGCGACGTCCTCCACCGACGGCCGGCCGTCCTGGTCCAACTACGGCAGCTGCCTGGACGTCTTCGCCCCCGGCGAGTCCATCACCTCCGACTGGTACACGGGCGGCACCGCGACGAACACGATCAGCGGCACCTCGATGGCCACCCCGCACGTCGTCGGCACGGCGGCGCTGATCCTGGGCCTCACTCCCGGCGCCACCCCCGCGCAGGTGGCCGCGGCGATCGTCTCTCAGGCGACCACGGACAAGGTGACCAATCCGGGAGCCGGCTCGCCGAACCGGCTCCTCTACACCGGCAGGCTCGGCGGCGGTACCACGCCCAGCCCGTCACCGTCCCCCACCCCGACCCCGACGGTGTCGCCGACGCAGCCCGGTGGCAGCACCGTCTTCTCCGACAACTTCGAGACGCTCACCGGCTGGATCACCAACCCGGCCCTCACCGACACCGCCACCTTCGGCCAGTGGATGCGCGCCCGGCCGGAGGCCACCAGCGCGAACGGCGTCGCCACCCAGCTCGGCACCCCGACCAGCGGGAGCTACGACCTGGTCACCGGACCGTTCGCCGGGTTCGAGGCCGGCACCTGGGACCTCGACGGCGGGGTCACCACGATCCAGTCACCGGCGATCAGGCTGCCCTCCTCCGGCAAGCTGACTCTGGCGCTCAGCTGGTATCTCGCCCACCTCAACAACGCGACGAACGCGGACTACTTCCGGGTCCGCGTGGTCGGCTCGACCACGACCACGGTGCTGCGGCAGGTCGGCTCGCCGACGAACCGGGCCGCCGCATGGGCCAGGACCACCGCCGACATCTCCTCCTACGCCGGTCAAACCGTACGGATCGTCATCGACGCCGCCGACGCCGCCGAGCCGAGCCTCATCGAGGCCGCCGTCGACGACGTGGTCATCACGCGAAGCTGACCCGACCTGACCTCACGTGATACCGGAAGACGGCCGGTGCGGCTCATACGAGCCGTACCGGCCGTCTCTCACGTACCGGCCGCTCCTCCGGCGACTGCCGAACCGGTCCGGTCGCGCGTCAGCGGGTGTCGGATCCGTCGGAGGTGAGGGCGGCGCGGCCCGCTTCGAGACGGGCGACCGCGACGCGGAACGGCGAGCACGAGACGTAGTCGAGGCCGATCTCGTGACAGAAGTGCACGGAGTCGGGGTCGCCTCCGTGCTCGCCGCAGATACCGATCTTGAGGTCGGGGCGGGTGCGCCTGCCCTCCTCCACGCCGATCCGCATCAGGCGGCCGACCCCGTCCCTGTCGATCGACTCGAACGGCGAGACGCCGAAGATGCCGAGGTCCAGGTACTTGCCGAAGAACGCGCTCTCCACGTCGTCCCGCGAGAAGGCCCAGGTCATCTGGGTCAGGTCGTTGGTACCGAAGGAGAAGAACTGGGCCGCCTCGGCGATCTGCCCGGCGGTCAGCGCCGCCCGCGGCACCTCGATCATCGTGCCGATCAGCGCGTCCACGCCCGCCTCGGCGAGGATGCGCAGCGCCTCCTCGCGCACGCTCTCCAGCTCCTGGACCGCGCCGACCAGCGGGATCATGATCTCGGCCCTGGGGTTCGCGCTCTCCTTGGCCGCCTCGGCGATCGCGCGTACCTGCATGGCGAACAGGCCGGGGATGACCAGGCCGAGCCGTACACCGCGCAGGCCCAGCATCGGGTTCTGCTCGTGCAGCCGCTTCACGGCGTCGAGCAGCCTGCGGTCCTTGTCCTCCGCCGCGTCACCGGCCAGCGCGACCTTGACGGCCAGCTCGGTGTAGTCGGGGAGGAACTCGTGCAGCGGCGGGTCGATGAGCCGGATCGTGACCGGCAGGCCGTCCATCGCCGCGAAGATCCCGGCGAAGTCGGCCTTCTGCAGCGGTTCGAGCGCGTCGAGCGCCGCCTGCCGCTCCTCGTCCGAGGAGGCCAGGATCAGGTCCTCGACGAGCTTGCGCCGGTCCCCGAGGAACATGTGCTCGGTGCGGCACAGGCCGATGCCCTCGGCGCCGAACGCACGGGCGCGGGCGGCGTCCTCCGGCGTGTCCGCGTTGGCCCGTACGGCGAGGCGCCGTACGGAGTCGGCGTGCCGCATGATCCGGTCCACGGCGGCGACCAGCTCGTCCTCGATCGGGCCGCCCTCGAAGTACTCCATCACGGGCGAGGCCACGACGGGCACCTCGCCGAGGTAGACGGCGCCGTTGCTACCGTCGATCGAGATCACGTCGCCCTCGTTGACGACGATCCCGCCGGGCGCGGTGAAGCATCCGGCACGGGTGTCCACGGCGAGCTCCTCGGCGCCGCACACGCAGGTCTTGCCCATGCCGCGGGCGACCACCGCGGCGTGTGAGGTCTTGCCGCCGCGCGAGGTGAGCACGCCCTGGGCGGCGATCATGCCGGCGAGGTCGTCCGGGTTGGTCTCCCGCCGGACGAGGATGACGGCCTCGCCCCGCGCCGCCAGCTCGACGGCCCTTGCCGAGGTGAACACGGCCTTGCCGACGGCCGCGCCGGGAGAGGCGTTCATGCCCTTCGTCAGCCGGGTGTTGTCGGCGGCGGCGGAGAAGCGGGGGAACATGAGCTGCGCGAGCTGGTCGCCGGACACGCGGGTGAGGGCCTCGTCGAGGTCGATCAGGCCCTCGTCCACGAGCTGGGTGGCGATGCAGAACGCCGCGCCGGCCGTGCGCTTGCCGACCCGGGTCTGCAGCATCCACAGCTTGCCGCGCTCGATCGTGAACTCGATGTCACACAGGTCGCGGTAGTGGTTCTCGAGCGTGCCCATGATGTCGAGCAGTTCGCGGTAGGAGTCGGGGTCGATCCGCTCCAGGTCCTGCAGCGGCACGGTGTTGCGGATGCCGGCCACCACATCCTCGCCCTGGGCGTTCTGCAGGTAGTCGCCGTACACGCCCTGGTGTCCGGAGCCGGGGTCGCGGGTGAAGGCGACGCCGGTGCCCGAGTCCATCCCGATGTTGCCGAAGACCATCGCGACGACGTTGACGGCCGTGCCGAGGTCGGCCGGGATGCGCTCCTGCCGCCGGTAGAGCACGGCGCGCGGCGCGTTCCACGAGTCGAAGACCGCCTTGATCGCCAGCTCCATCTGCTCGCGCGGGTCGGCGGGGAAGTCGCGGCCCTTCTCCGCCCGGACGATGCCCTTGTACGTCTCGACGAGGCGCTGGAGGTCGGTCGCGTCGAGGTCGGTGTCCTGGCGGGAGCCCTTCAGCTCGTCGAGCGCGTGCTCGAACAGCTCGCCCTCGATGCCCAGCACGGTCTTGCCGAACATCTGGATGAGCCGGCGGTAGGAGTCCCACGCGAAGCGCTCGTTGCCCGCCTGCTTGACCAGGCCGAGGACGGAGACGTCGTTGAGGCCGATGTTCAGGACGGTCTCCATCATGCCCGGCATGGAGAACTTGGCTCCCGACCTGACGCTGACGAGCAGCGGGTCCGCGGCGTCGCCGAGACGCTTGCCCATCCTCGTCTCCAGCGCGTCGAGGTGGGCGGCGATCTCGGCGGCCAGGCCGTCCGGCACGTCGCCGTCCGCGAGGTAGTGCCGGCAGGCGTCTGTGGTGATCGTGAAGCCGGGGGGTACCGGGAGACCAAGATTGGTCATTTCCGCAAGATTGGCGCCCTTTCCACCGAGCAGATCCTTGAGATCCTTGTTGCCCTCGGTGAAGTCATAAACAAACTTGCGCACGCGAGCTCCTTCGGCGACTTCAATTACACGGGTTCGTCCGCATTCGCACTGTACCGACCAACAACACGACGAAACATCACCCGTCAAGAGATAACGTGTTTACGCAGGTAGATGGGCACATGGAGGTCTAATCCACTCCATGCCACATTAAAAATGATCGATTTTCTCAGATCACCAAGGAGTGGTATAAACCAATTCCACGCAGCATTGGAGATCGTTCATCCGGCGTTAATTGGTGTAGACCATTACCCTTTCCGATGCCGTACGCCTTTCACGGGACGGGACACGGTGTCGAACACGGGAGGCCGGGTAACGCGAACATCGGGGCGAGGGCGCCTAGGATTGATCCAACCCTCCGAACATGACCTGTAGCGGAGGGTGTTCGCATGTCACCAAAGTTCTGGCATATCGCCATCTCGGGGATCGTGGCACTCGCCGCGACGGGCTGCGGCTCGGACAGGACGCAGATCACACCCTCACGGGTGGACGGCGCCTCCAGCATCGATCCGTCGCCGCAGTCCCTGAACTGGGGGGCATGCGAGGGCGTGCCCGCCTCCGCGGGCTTCCAGTGCGCGACCCTGAGGGTGCCGCTCGACTACGCGAAGCCGGGCGGTGAGACGCTCGGGATCGCGCTCGTACGGCGCCCCGCCACCGACAAGCAGAACCGGATCGGCTCGCTCGTCTTCAACTTCGGCGGACCCGGCGGCTCCGGCGTGTCCACGCTGCTGGACGCCGCGGGCGCCTTCTCCACCCTGAACAAGCGCTACGACCTGGTCAGCTTCGACCCGCGCGGCGTGGACCGCAGCAGCGGGATCAGGTGCCTGGACAGCGCGGAGTTGGAGAGATACCTCGCCAGGGAACCCAGCGGGGACACCGTCGAGGAGACCCACCTGCTCAAGGGCTTCGCCAAGGCCTGCGAGCAGAACGCCGGCCCGATCCTGCCGTACGTCGGCACGCTCAACGCGGCCCGCGACCTTGAGACCATGCGCGCCGCGCTCGGCGACCCGAAGCTCAACTACCTGGGCTTCTCCTACGGGACGCACCTGGGCGCCCTCTACGCGACGCTGCATCCCAAGGAGACGGGCCGCATGGTGCTCGACTCCGCGCTCGACCCGTCGGTGGGCATGCTGGAAACGGCCCGCACCCAGATCAGGGGCTTCCAGAAGGCGTACGGGAACTACCTCACCGCCTGCGTGGGGCAGGCGAGTGGCTGCCCGCTCGGCAAGACCACCACGGCGGCGAACGCGGCGGTGCTCAAGCTCATCGCCCGCCTGGAGGCGCACCCCGGCAAGGCCGGCGGGCGTGAGGTCACCTCGACCGTCGCGAGGACCGCCATCGCGCAGGCGCTCTACAGCCAGATGGCCTGGCCGCTGCTCACCGAGGCGCTGCACCAGGGCATGAAGGGCGACCTGAGCGGCCTGCTGGCCCTGGCCGACCAGTACGGCGGGCGCCAGCCGGACGGCTCGTACTCGACCCTGCAGATGTCGCTGCCCGCCATCCTGTGCGCGGACACCACGGCCCGGCCGAGCATCGCGGAGGCCGAGAAGGTGGCCCGCGACCTCAAGAAGGAGTCGCCGATCTTCGCCGTCACCGCGGCGAGCTCGGGCATCTGCAGCGTGTGGCCCGTCCCGGGCGAGGACAGCAACAGGCGCATCGACGCCTCCGGCGCCAACCCGATCGTGGTCGTCGGTGTGACCCACGACCCCGCGACGCCGTTCCAGTGGGCGCCGAGGCTGACCGAGCAGCTGCGCAGCGCCGTGCTGCTCACGCTCAAGGGCGAGGGACACGGCGCCTACGGGCAGAACAACCCGTGCATCGACAAGACGATCAACTCCTACCTGCTGGACGGAAAGGTCCCGCCGAAGGGCCTGGTCTGCGGCTGACCCGGCCCGGCTCCGGGTTTCATCGACGAAAACGGAAGAGCACCCGTCGGCCGGGCCGGCGGGTGCTCTTCCTCGTGCGGCGGGTCGCCGCTCAGTCGTTGAGGTGCGTGCGGAGGTAGGACTCGACCTGGTCGAGCGCGACGCGCTGCTGCGCCATGGTGTCGCGCTCGCGGATGGTCACCGCGTTGTCCTCAAGGGTGTCGAAGTCCACCGTGATCGCGAACGGCGTGCCGATCTCGTCCTGGCGGCGGTAGCGGCGGCCGATCGCGCCCGCGTCGTCGAAGTCGACGTTCCAGCGGCGGCGCAGCTGGGCCGCGAGGTCGCGGGCCTTCGGCGACAGGTCGGCGTTGCGGGACAGCGGCAGCACCGCGACCTTGACCGGAGCGAGCCGGTGGTCGAGGCGCATGACGGTGCGCTCCTCCATGACGCCCTTGGCGTTGGGCGCCTCGTCGACGGTGTACGCGTCGAGCAGGAAGGTCAGCGTCGCCCGGTCCACACCGGCCGCGGGCTCGATGACGTACGGCACGAACCGCTCGCCGGACTCCTGCTCGAAGAACGACAGGTCGGTGCCGGACGCCTTGCCGTGCGCGGTGAGGTCGAAGTCGGTGCGGTTGGCGATGCCCTCCAGCTCACCCCACTCCGAGCCGGTGAAGTTGAAGCGGTACTCGATGTCGACCGTGCGCTTGGAGTAGTGGGACAGCTTCTCCTTCGGGTGCTCGTAGAGCCGGAGGTTGTCCTTGTTGATGCCCAGGTCGACGTACCAGCGCAGGCGCTCGTCGATCCAGTACTGGTGCCACTCCTCGTCGGTGCCGGGCTTGACGAAGAACTCCATCTCCATCTGCTCGAACTCGCGGGTCCTGAAGATGAAGTTGCCCGGGGTGATCTCGTTACGGAACGACTTGCCGACCTGGCCGATGCCGAAGGGGATCTTCCTGCGCGCCGACTGCTGCACGTTCAGGTAGTTGATGAAGATGCCCTGCGCGGTCTCCGGCCGGAGGTAGGCCAGGCCGGACTCGTCCTCCACCGGGCCGAGGAACGTCTTCAGCAGGCCGCTGAACTGCTTCGGCGCGGTGAAGGCGCCCTTGTTGCCGCAGTTGGGGCAGGTGATGTCGGCCAGGCCGCCCGCGGGCTCCTTGCCGTGCTTCTCCTCGTATGCCTCGAGGAGGTGGTCGGCGCGGTAGCGCTTGTGGCAGGACTGGCACTCGGTCAGCGGGTCGCTGAAGGTCTCGACGTGGCCGCTGGCCTGCCACACCTCGGGAGCGAGGATGACGCAGGAGTCCAGGCCGACGACGTCGTCGCGGCCCTGCACGACGGTCTTCCACCACTCGCGCTTGACGTTGTTCTTCAGCTCGACACCGAGCGGGCCGTAGTCCCACGACGCCCGCAGGCCTCCGTAGATCTCGCTCGACGGGTAGACGAGCCCGCGGCGCTTGGCGAGGCTGACGATCGTTTCCATGACGTCGGTACGACGTGCCATTGGTGAGAACTCCATCCGGCTGGGTGTCGGGTTGGGATCGTGCGCGCACGCGCGGGGCCGCGGCCAACGGGCTGCCCGCCGTCTCGGGCGGATTTCGCGCCCGCTACCTGCTCGATCTCATCCAAGCTTAGGGGAATCCCGGCGTCGCCCGCTCATATCTCCTCCTCGCCTGGCGGCTCGGAGTCTGGTCGTGTCGAAGACGCGCGACCTGGCACCGCGCGAAGCGCGCCGTGCCTATTGATTCACTCGCTCCGCTCGTTCATGTTTCCTCCTCGCCCGGCGGCTCGGAGTCTGGTCGTGTCGAAGACGCGCGACCTGGCACCGCGCGAAGCGCGCCGCGCCCATCGATTCACTCGCTCCGCTCGTTCATGTCTGATCCGGTACGCGTGCCGAGTCCGCACGCGCGTCCCCGATCAGCTCGAACGCGCTGGGCTCGTTGATCATCAAAGTCATCAGCGGGTACATCGCCATCCGGGCCGCGCCGAGCGCCCGGCGGTAGAACCCGGCGCCCTCCCACTCGCTGACCAGGGCCCACAGGTCCGGCTCGTCGACCGACCTGCCGATCTGCCCGCGCAGGTATCCGGGCTGAACGGCGAGCACGTCGAGGATGTCCCGGGCCTGCGAGGCGAATTCGTCCGCCTGCGCGGCGGGCACCGAGTAACGGATCAGGGCCAGCATGCGGCCCAGCATGCCACGCCCCCCGGACGGCTCGTCCCACCGCCTTTCTCGCGGCCTGTCCCGCTGAACACGCCGCTCGGATCGGTGAGCGTCCTGGTGCGCTCACGACCGGCCGGCGGGCGAGCTCCCCGCCGGTGGAGCCACCGGCATCCCCCATGCCCGCCGCGCCAGTGATGAGACCGGCCCCGATCGCCAGACTGTAGCCGCCGACCAGGGGGTGGTCGGGCTCCGGTCCACGGCCCGATCGCGGAGCGTCGGCCCCGTCAGGCTCCGGCCAAGACTCCGACGTCGGGGATCGCCTCGAGGAGGCGGCCCCACTCCGGGTACGTCGCGATCTTCTTCAGATGCATCGCCATGATCTTGCCCGCCAGCTCGGGATCGGTGTCGTCCGACAGACGGACCGCCGAGAGCCGGGCCAGGTGGGGAAGGATCCCGGGGTCTCCGTCGAGGTGCACCGGGTCGTACATGTACCGCTCCAGCGCCGCCAGGTCCTCGACACCGGCGCAGTAGGCGTGGGTGTAGCCCTCGGCAGGATCACCGAGATCCTGGCCGACGATCCCGAACGAGACCGACTCGACGGAGGCCGTACGTCGCATCGCTGCCAGGACCTCGGCCTTCTCCTCCTCCGTCGTCTCGCTCTTGAAGCTGAACCGCAGGATGTTGACGATCATCGACTAGACCTCCCAGGGCTTTGGTTTGAACTGATGAGTTCACTTTAGCGACCTGATTGAATCACATACAAGCAAGCTCATGACAATGAACCGATGAGTTCATCCCGTCGCGGGCGGGCGGTACGATGCCGGGATGACGGGAGTGACAACGCCGGCAGGTCGCACAGCGTCGCGGGGACGAATCGACAAGCGAGAGGCGATCCTCGCCGCCGCCTTCACCGTCTTCGCCCGCCGGGGCTACTCGCAGGCATGCGTGCAGGAAATCGCCGAAGAAGCCGGCGTCGCCAAGCTGACCGTGTACAACCACCTCAGCGACAAGGAGAACCTGTTCCGGCACGCGATCGAGGCCGCCGCCAACACGGTGATGGCGGACAACCTCGCGGTTGTCGAACAGCTACGCGACCCCGGCGACGACCTGCGCGCGGCCCTGGAAAGCGTGGCCTACCGGATGCTCCAGGTGTGCTGCGGCGAGCACTCTCGCGCGCTGCGGTGGCTGACCTACGCCCAGGTCGCGCGTTTCCCCGACCTGATCGACACCGTCCAGGGACGCACGTCGGACCGGATCAGTGAGGCGCTGGCGGACCGGCTGGCCCGACTCTCTCTGGCCGGCCGCCTGCGACCGTGCGACCCCGCGCAGGCGGCCGGGCAGCTCCTGGCACTGCTCACCGGCCCGATGGAGGCCCTCAGCCGGCTCGGCACCCGCAAGGTGCCCGCCGCCGAGACCCGCGCCGTGGCCAAGGCCGCGGTCGACACCTTCCTCCGGGCGTACGGCCCGGCGTCCGGCGAGCCCACCTGAGCGACCACAGAGTGGCCATGGGAATGGCACCGGACCGACCCGGCCGGCACAGGTGCGCCGGGGTGGTCCGCGTGACTAGGCTCGACACGTGGCAGGTGACATAGGGCAGGGCAAGGGGCCCGGCGGGCCGAGTGGGGCCAGGGTTCCGGCGCATCCCCTGGCCAGGAAGCCGGCCGGTAACGCGGCCCAGAACTCGGGGGCGCGGAACTCGGCGCGGAATCCCGCACGGAGTCCGTTGCGCAAGGGCGCCAAGCGCCCGCTCCCGCCGGGTGAGCAGTTCTTCACGCCGGGGGCGACCGGACTGCGGCGTGCGGTGGAGCGCAGGAGCGCGACCGTGCTCGTGTTCCTCTTCCAGCTCCCCCGCTGGGTGATCCCCGTCGTCATGGTCGCGCTGATGCTGACCGGCGTCGTGGTGGCGGACTGGCGCGGCGGGCTGGCCGTGCTGCCGGTGCTGGCGTTCGTGTTGTGGCTGGCCTACATGTCCTGGCCGTCCCTCCGCGCCGGCGGGCGCCTGCTGCGGGTGGCGCTGGTCACGTTCCTCGTCCTACTGGCGGCGACCCGCTTCGGACTGTTCTGACGGTTTTGACAACCGTTTTCATTTTGCCCGATAATTGTCGCGTGATGTCCCGTACGCGCTCCCTCATCCTCACCGGCGCCCTCCTGACCGCGACGGCCGCCGTCACCGCCTGCGGCGCGGGTAACGCCGCCACCGGTGACGGCAAGCCCGCCGTGATGGCCGCCTTCTACCCCCTCCAGTGGATCTCGCAGCAGGTGGGCGGTGCGGACGTCTCCGTCACCGGGCTCACCAAGCCGGGCACCGAGCCGCACGACCTGGAGCTGACCGCCCGCCAGGTCGCGGACATCCAGGACGCGACGCTGGTCGTCTACATCAAGGGCGTCCAGCCCGCGGTCGACGAGGCGGTGGACGGGCACGCGTCCGACAGCGCGTTCGACGCCACCACCGCGATCTCCACCCTCCCCGCGACGGGGGCCGACGAGGGGCACGGGGAACAGGGACACGGGGAACAGGGGCACGGTGACGACCACGCCGACGTCTCCTACGATCCGCACATCTGGCTCGACCCGAGCCGTTTCGCCACCGTCGCCACCCGGCTCGGCGACCAGCTCGCCAAGGCCGACCCCGCCCACGCCGCCGCGTACAAGCAGCGCGCCGCCACGACGGCCGCCGCGCTGACCGCCCTGGACGGCGAGTACCGCAAGGGCCTGGCGACGTGCACCGGCCATGCGATCGTGACCAGCCACGCCGCCTTCGGCTATCTGGCGAACCGCTACGGCCTCGAGCAGATCTCCGTCAGCGGCATCGACCCGGAGACCGAGCCTTCTCCCACGCGCCTCGCCGAGGTGGCGAATGTCGCCAAGCAGAAGAATGTGACTACCATTTTCACCGAGGAGCTCGTCAGCCCGAAGGTGGCCGAGATCCTCGCCAAGGAGGTCGGCGCCAAGACGGCCGTGCTCAATCCGATCGAGAGCGCGCCCGGCGACGGAGACTATCTCTCCGCGGCACGCCGCAATCTCGAAACGCTGAGGACCGCGCTTGGGTGCTCCTGATCCTGGAAGGGTGATCGCGCCATGACTGCCGCGTTCACGATGACCGGCGGCGAGGTCACCCTCGACGGGCGGCCCATCCTGCGTGGCGTCGACCTGTCCGTCGAGGACGGGGAATTCGTCGTCGTGCTCGGCGCCAACGGCTCCGGCAAGTCCACACTCGTCCGCGCCCTGCTCGGGCTCGTCCCGCTGTCCGGCGGCTCCGTCCTGCTGTACGGCAGGCCGCCCGCGAGGTTCCGCGACTGGCGGCGGGTCGGATACGTACCGCAGCGGCTGTCCGTGGGCGGCGGGGTGCCCGCCACGGTCCGCGAGGTGGTGTCGTCGGGCCGGATCGCCCGGCAGAGCCGCTTCCGGCGGACCAGCGCCGCCGACCGGCAGGCCGTGGCCGACGCCCTCGACGCCGTGGGCCTCGCGGACCGGGCCGCGGACCCTGTGAACGCGCTCTCCGGAGGGCAGCAGCAGCGGGTGCTCATCGCCCGCGCGCTGGCCGGCGAGCCCGACGTCTTCGTGATGGACGAGCCCACGGCGGGCGTCGACGCCGACAGCCAGCGACTGCTGGCCGGCACCCTCGCCGAGCTGAGGGAGCGTGGCAAGACGGTCATCCTGGTCGCGCACGAGCTCGGCCCGCTCGAACCGCTGATCACCCGCGCGATCGTCCTCCGGGACGGCCGCGTCGCGCACGACGGCGCGCCTCCGGTCTCCACCATGGCCGGGGTCGGCGCGGGCGCGGCTCCCGGTCACGAGCACGTCCATCCCCACGCCCACGCGCACACCGGCCCGCTGAGCGGCTGGCCGGACGTCATCGGATCACGGTCCTCGGTCGGCGAGGCCAGGGCGGCGGGCGAGGCATGAGCGGCATCTTCGAGTACGACTTCATGATCCTGGGGCTGATCGCGGCCGTGTTCGTCGGCCTCGCCGCCCCCGTCGTCGGCACGTTCATCGTCCAGCGCCGCCTCGCGCTGCTCGGCGACGGCATCGGGCACGTGGCGCTGACCGGCGTCGCGCTCGGGTTCCTGACCGGCGCCGCGCCCGTGCTCACCGCCGTCATCGTGGCCACCCTGGGCGCCGTCGCCATCGAAGTGGTGCGGGCCCGCGGCCGGACCAGCGGCGACGTGGCCCTGGCGCTGCTGTTCTACGGCGGCATCGCGGGCGGCGTCCTGCTCATCTACCTGGCGCCGGGAAAGAGCAACTCCACGTTGACGTCCTACCTGTTCGGCTCGATCGCGACCGTGGCCGCCGAGGACGTGTGGGTGATCGGCATCCTGGCCGTGGCCGTGCTCGCCGTCGTCGCGATCTTCGGGCGTGAGCTGTTCGTGCTCTGCCAGGACGAGGAGGTCGCCCGGGCGAGCGGCCTTCCGGTGCGGTTCCTCAGCCTGCTGATCGCGGTGACCGCGGCCCTCACGGTCGTCATCGCCATGCGCGTGGTGGGGCTGCTCCTGGTCAGCGCATTGATGGTCGTCCCCGTGGCGACCAGCCAGCAGATCATGCGCAGCTTCCGCGGCACCATGGCCCTCGCCACGGCGCTCGGCGTGGTCGCCACCGTCGGCGGCCTCACCTCGGCGTTCTACATCAACGTGCCTCCGGGATCGGCGATCGTGCTGATCGCGCTCGCCGGATTTGTGCTGTCCCTCGGGATAGGTAGATTCATACGGCGAAGCCGTACCTGGGAGCCCACACCATGAGCAAGAGCAGCGACGCCGTTCACGAGACCCTCCGGCATTGCGAGGGCTTCCGGAGCGCCCAGGACATCTTCACGAAGATGCGGGCGGACGGCGCCAAGATCGGCCTGACCACCGTCTACCGGGCGCTCCAGTCACTCTCGGACGACGGCCGGGTGGACATGCTGCGCACCGACGAGGGCGAGTCGGTCTATCGGGCCTGTGAGAGCGACGTCCACCACCACCATCTCGTGTGCCGCCGCTGCGGGCGCACCGTGGAGGTGGCCGGGCCCGACGTCGAGCGCTGGGCCGAGGCCGTCGGCGCCGAGTACGGCTTCACCGAGGTCACCCACACCGTCGAGGTCTTCGGCACCTGCTCCGCCTGCACGGCCGCCGCCGGGAGCCGCTGACCGGTTTATGACGATCCATTCGCTCGGCCGCCCCCTGACGCCCTCCGCGAGGTACGCTGCCCCCGCCGACGTAGGGAGATGCCGTGCCCTTCAGCCATGACATGGTCCACTCGCTGGCCACCGTGGTCGATCTGATCAACACCTCGCCCGCCGCGGGCACCGGCGAGGGCCTGGGGAGCGTCGAGGACCTGCGCGCGTTCGTCCGGCGGCATGTGATCAGCGGTGTGGAGGACCTGGGCGCCGACGACCTCTCCGACGTACGGGCGCTGCGTGACGCCTTCCACGAGGTCTTCGTCGCACCCGACCGCGACACTGCGGTCTCCCTGCTCAACACCATGCTCGGCCGTACGCGGATCACCCCCAGCCTCGCCGAGCACGACGGCTTCTCGCTGCACGTCCACTACTTCGCCCCCGGAGCGTCGCTGGCCGAGCATCTGGCCGCCGACTGCGGGGTCGCGCTCGCCCACGTGCTGGTCGAGGACGAGCGGGAACGGCTGCGCACCTGCGCCGCCCCCGACTGCTCCCACGTGTTCGTGGACGAGTCGCGCAACCGCTCCCGGGTCTACTGCGACAGCCGTACCTGCGGCAACCGGATGCACGTCGCGGCCTACCGCGCCCGCCGCCGCGCGTAGTCCGCGCGTATTCCGGGCGTATTCCGGGCGTCGTTCGGCGCGGCCATCGTCGCGTATCACCCGCCCGCACCTGGAACAGCAGACCGAGCAGGCGTGGTGCCCGACCCTGCCGACCAACTCGGTGGCCGCTTGGACGACAGAATATTATTCCAGAGCGGTGCTGCAGCTGCGTTCGCAGGGCCGGGAGGTGAGCGATGGGATCCTGTCGCACATCTCGCCCGGCCACAGCGGCAATATCGACTTCTTCGGCATCATCAATGCGGAGGTGGAGGCGGAGCCGGCCAAGCTCGACACCAGTGGCTGGCGGCCGCTGCGGCCCGCGCAACTGTGCGAGCTGGGGCTGGCGCCCTGAGCGACGACCCCCCGCGATCCTGAAGGAGGCGGATCCTGAAGGAGGCGGTGGAGTAGGCGGTGGTGGCCCGCGCGCGGCGCGGACCACCACGGGCCACCGCCGCGCCAGGAGCTGGCCTGGCAGCACATCGTCGTGCCCGACGATGTGGCCTCGGCGCCGCTGACTCCTCTGCCACCCTCGCGCGCAGATTGGTACGGCCTCGTGGCCGTGCTCAAGAGCGGCTTGGGGGATACGCCACGATCTCCAGGTCCTGAGCCATGTGCGTGGTCGCCACATCGAGCGGCCGAGGGCATGGGAGTCGAGGCGACGGCGACCCGGTCCCCCATCATGACCATGACCCCGTAGCCGCCACGGCCACCACGCGATCTTCTGGGGCTCCGCGAGCCCGGGAACGACCGCGCGGCGGCCGTGCTCATGCGACCACGAGGTCTCACCGGATCGCCGAGCGGCGGCGAGGCCGGTCAGGCCTGGTTGGGAACGGCTCCGCCGTACCTTCTGTCGCGCTTGGCGTACATCTCGCAGGCCTGCCAGAGGTCGCGGCGGTCGAAGTCGGGCCAGAGCTGGTTGAGGAAGACCATCTCGGCGTACGCCGCCTGCCAGATGAGGAAGTTGGAGGTGCGCTGCTCCCCCGAGGAGCGGACGAACAGGTCCACGTCCGGGATCTCGGGCTCGTCGAGATAGCGGGCGAAGGACTTCTCCGACACCTTGTCCGGCTTGACCCGGCCGGCCGCGATGTCCCGGGCGAGCTTGACCGCCGCGTCCACGATCTCGGCGCGGCCGCCGTAGTTGACGCAGAACTGCAGCGTCATGGTCGTGTTGTTCCTGGTCATCTCCTCGGCGTCCTGGAGCTCGGAGATGACGCTCTTCCACAGCCGCCCGGGACGACCGGCCCAGCGGACCCGGACCCCCATCGCGTGGAGCTGGTCGCGGCGGCGGCGGATCACGTCGCGGTTGAAGCCCATGAGGAAGCGCACCTCGTCGGGCGAGCGCTTCCAGTTCTCCGTGGAGAACGCGTACGCCGACAGGTAGGGGATGCCGAGCTCGATCGCGCCCTCGATGACGTCGAAGAGCGACGCCTCGCCCATCTTGTGGCCCTCGGTCCTGGGCAGGCCACGCGCCTTGGCCCAGCGGCCGTTGCCGTCCATGACGATCGCGACGTGGCGCGGCACGAGGTCGCGCGGGATCGGGGGCGGGGTCGCGCCCGAGGGATGCGGAGTCGGAGGACGAACCATGACCACGAGCGTATTCCGTGCGGCGGGGTCCTCAGGCGCGGAAGATGTGAGAGTTCTGTGCGGGTTCCGCCCCGAAAACCGGGGTGGGCGGCTGCCCCGTGTCCCGCTCGACGTGGCGCAACGAGCGGATGCCGTGCTCCAGGTGCCACTGGAGGTAGGCCGCCACGAGGCCGCTGCATTCGGTGCGGTGCCGCGGCTCCGACGCGTCCGCCATGGGCCAGTCTCCGCGCAGCAACGCGATCATCAGAGCGATCGTCTCCGCCGCGGGCACCGCCGCCCCCGAGGGCCGGCAGCCGCCGCACACGACTCCGCCCGCCACGATCGCGAACGCGCGTACGGCCTCGGCGCCGCAGCGGGCGCACTCGGACAGGGCGGGGGCGTATCCGGCCACCGCGAGCGAGCGCAGGAAGTAGGCGTCGAGGACCAGCCGGGCCTCGTGCTCGCCCTCGACGAGGGTGCGCAACCCCCCGACCAGCAGCAGGAACTGGCGCAGGGCCGGCTCCTTCTCCCCCATGGTCAGCCGGTCGGCGGTCTCCAGCATGGCGGTCCCGGCGGTGTAGCGCGGGTAGTCGCTGACGAGCGCCTCGCCGTACGGGCGGATGGTCTCGACCTGGGTGATCATGTCGAGCGACCTGCCCACGTGCAGCTGCAGGTCGACGTGGGTGAACGGCTCCAGCCGGGCGCCGAACCGCGAGGTGGTCTTGCGCACGCCCTTGGCGACGCCGCGCACCTTTCCTGTGCGCTTGGTGAGGATCGTGATGATGCGATCGGCCTCGCCCAGTTTCTGGGTGCGCAGTACGACGCCCTCGTCACGGTACAGACTCACTGGGCCATCGTATGACCTCCCGCTGACTCCTCCCTGAGATCACAAACGGTGAAATTTCGGTAATGATGCGGACTCGGCGCCGACCGCGGATCGCCGTCAAGCTGGACATTCCGGAACGGTCCCGCGACCCTGGATGCACCGACTTGACCGAAAGGTCACTAAGCTTTGCCCCCTGGCGGACTTCCCCGCGCCTCCCATAAAGGCCCTGCCCCCCGCTGTTTGAAAGGGTGCCATGACCCTCGTGGTCCTGCTGGGCTCGTCGCCCGGCCCGATCGGTTCTCAGCCGCCAGGATCCGGCGGCCGGCCCGTCCTGCCGACGGACCTGAAGCTGACGTCACTCCCCGGAGCCCCCACGGCGTACGGCAGACTGCTGGGGCAGGCGACCTCGCTCGGCTCGCAGCCGATCACGATCGCCCGGCCGGGCGACGCGGCCGCCTACCGCGAGCAGGGCGGCCGGGTCGTCGAGAGCGCCGGCGTCGCGGAAGATCTGTGGGCGCTCGCCGACGCGGTCGAGCACACGACCGACAACGTGTTCATCATGCCCGCGAACTCGCTCATCCACGATGAGCTGATCTACCAGATCACGAAGGCCAAGCGGGCCGCGATCGCGCTGATCCTGCGCGAGGAGCGCGACGAGAACGCGCCCGAGCCCCCGCCCATCGAGGAGGCGGAGCCCGAGATCGGGCAGCAGGTCCTTGAGGGCCTGCCGCAGCGCACCCGCGCCGGCCGGGGCCGCGTCATCTCGGTGGGCACGTCCTACCACGCCGTCACCCGCCCGAACGCGGCGCTGCTCGGACCGATCCACCTCCACCAGCGGCACGCCGCGGTGCTCGCCGAGGTCGCCCGCGAGTTGGCCGGCATGGCGCACATGTTCGGTCCCGAGGACGACGTCACCGAGCTGCTCGTCCTCGGCCTGGTCCGGCGTGGCGTGTCGATCGGTGTCCGGGGTCGCCGCGACCTGTTCTACCGCCGCCTCCACACGCCGCAGGACACGGCCGAGGCCGAGAGGGAGTTCGCCGGATTCGACGAGGACCGGGCCCGCCTCGACAACGCGGTGAAGGGCGCGGACGGCTTTTTCACCACGTTCTTCGTCAGCACGTACTCCCGGTTCATCGCGCGGTGGGCGGCCCGCCGGGGGCTCACGCCGAACCAGATCA
This sequence comes from Microtetraspora sp. AC03309, assembly GCF_020826795.1. Classification (NCBI taxonomy): domain Bacteria; kingdom Bacillati; phylum Actinomycetota; class Actinomycetes; order Streptosporangiales; family Streptosporangiaceae; genus Microtetraspora; species Microtetraspora sp. AC03309. Next base: position 110,072 of record NZ_JADDIL010000013.1, read on the forward strand.
CGCTGGTCTCGATCTTCTTCGGCCTCCTGTCGGCGGGAGCGTTCGCCACCGGCACGCGGGCCGGGTGGATCGCGGGCGGCGTGCTCATCTACTTCGCTTTCGTCTTCGACTGCGTCGACGGGCAGGTGGCCAGGTACGCCAGGAAGTTCGGCGTGCTCGGCGCCTGGCTGGACGCCACGTTCGACCGGTTCAAGGAGTACGCCGTCTTCGTCGGACTGGCGGTGGGCGCCACCGTCTCCGGCCAGTTCGGCGACGGCGAGGGCGTGTGGACACTCGCCCTCGCCGCGATCGGGCTCCAGTCCGTCAAGCACCTCCTGGACTTCTCGTTCGGCGCGGCCAACCGGCGCAGGGCTCCCGTTCCGCTCCCGACGCTGGACCTGCACGTCGCCGACGACCGCCCACTGCGCACGGCCCTGGAGGAACGCAGGAACAGCCGCAACACCGGCGTACGCGGCCTGCTCAAGCTCTGGACCAAGGCCGGGAAGTTCCGTCCCATGCACTGGGCCCGCAAGATGATCGTGTTCCCGATCGGCGAGCGCTTCGCCGCGATCGCGATCACCGCGGCCTTCTTCGACCCCCGCGTCACCTTCCTCACGCTGGTGATCTGGGGCGGCGTCGCGGCCACCTACACCCTCACCGGACGCATCCTGAGGTCACTCGCATGATCACCCAGCCACAGGTCACCCCCACCCCCGACCCGGACGAGGAGCGGCGCCGCATCCAGACGGAGCGGCTGCTCGCCTACCGCGACGACGGCCCGCTCGTCGCCGTGCTCAAGGGCCGTCTCGGCCGGGGCCTGCCGCCCGTTCCCGCCGTTCTCGCCGCGCTGCTCGCGATCATCGCGCTCGCCGTGACCGGCTCGCTCAAGGACGGCCCGATCCTGATCGTCCCCGCACTGGTTCTGGTCGCGCTGGTCGTCCCCAGCGCGCCGCGTGACCACCTCGGACGGCTCGACTGGTTGACGCCGCCGCTGCTGCGCGGCGCGGAGTTCCTCACGATCATCCTGCTCGGCCTCGCCGCAGGCACGCCCAAGTGGCTGCTCTTCGTGCTCCTCTACGTGATCGGCTACCACACGTACGACACGGTGTACCGGACGCGGCAGAGCATCTGGCCGCCCGCCTGGATCTTCAAGGCCGGCCTCGGCTGGGAGGTCCGCCTGCTCATCCTCGGCGTGGGCGCGGCCGCCGACCAGCTCACCCTGGTGGCGTCGATCCTCACGGCCTACCTGCTCGTACTGTTCTCGATCGAGAGCGTGGTGAGCTGGGTCCGCCTGGACAAGGCGTCCGCGCAGGCCAACGCCGACCAGGACCTGGAGCAGTCCCCGGAGGACGCCGCCGAGCAGGTCACCGGCGACGCCGAGCACGGCTGATCCCCGCGGCTCCGCCCGCACGCCTCACCGACGGCCCCGCGCGATCACCCGATCACGCGGGGCCGCGGACTGTCCGGACCCGGCGGCCGGCTCCGGTGATCACTAGCGCGGCGGCGCACGCCCCATCGGGTACGGCGATGCCGGACCCGGTGAGGCGGCGTTGTCAGGCGGGGTGGTCGAGGACGGCCCAGACGATCTTTCCGCTGCCCCTGATCAGGATCCAGCCCCAGGTGAGGCTCACGGCCTCGACCAGGTAGAGGCCCCTGCCGGTCTCCGCGAACTCGTCGTTCTGCGGGCCCCGCCGCGGCGCCCGCTCACTGGGGTCGCGCACCGCGCAGAGCACGTGGACCCCCTGGCTGAGCAGCCGCAGCTGGATGGGCGCCTCCAGGCCGGTGGAGAGCCCGTGGCGCAGGGCGTTCGTCACCAGTTCGGACACGACGAGCTGGGCGTCGTCGATCAGGTCCGGCAGGCCCCACCCGCCCAGCGTGTGCGCGGTGAAGTCGCGGGCGACGGAGGCGGACGCGGTCTCGCCCTGGAGCGCACAGGTAGCGAGCGGCGGAGAGGCCGGATCCGGGCTGTCAGGACCGAACGCCGGCGTTGCCCACGAAGGTGCGGCGCCGGCTCTCCTGCCTGCCAGATCTGCGGTCATCGGATCCCTACGCGAGTCGGGTGTCACATGAGTGCGCTGCCGCCGTCTATCGTTCCCTGCACCTTAAGAAGGCAAGCGCGCCCCCACTCGCAAATGTACGAACTTAGAGATGTTCGGCGTTGATTTGCCGTAACCATGGCGTTGTCCGTCCGGAACCGCGATCCTCTACTCGTCACTCTGACGCAATGGGACACTGGTTGACTGTGGTCGAAAGTCGACCACCGTAGGAACCGCTGTAGAAACACCGTAGGAATCCGTCAGCGCAATGGAGTCCATGTGAAATCGCTGCAGGTCGCCCACGCCGATCCCCGATTAACGGGGCGCCCACGAGGCGGGCCGACCGTCCTGCGCATGTTGCTCGGCGCCCAGCTCCGCAAGCTCCGGCGGACGAAGAGCATCACCCCGGAGGAGGCGGGACACGCCATTCGGGCCTCGCACGCCAAGATCAGCCGCCTCGAGCTCGGCCGGGTCAGCTTCAAAGAACGCGACGTCGCCGACCTGCTCACGCTGTACGGCCTGACCGATCCGGACGAGCGGGCCACGCTCCTGGACCTCGCCAGGCAGGCCAACGCCCCCGGATGGTGGCACAAGTTCAACGACGTCCTGCCGCACTGGTTCGAGGTCTACGTCGGCCTGGAGGAGGCCGCCTCGGTCATCCGGACCTACGAGCTCCAGTTCGTGCCGGGGCTGCTGCAGAGCCCCGACTACGCGCGGGCGGTCATCCTGCTCGGCAACGCCGGCGCCCCCGAGGACGACATCTCCCGGCGGATCGACCTGCGGATGCGCCGCCAGGAACGGCTGACCGGCCCGGACGCGGTCCGGCTGTGGGCCGTGGTGGACGAGGCGGCGCTGCGCCGTCCCATCGGCGGCGCCGAGGTGATGCGGGGCCAGATCGAGCACCTGATCGAGGCCACCCGCAACCCCAACGTGACGTTGCAGGTCGTCCCGTTCGACCGGGGCGGGCACTCCGCCGCCGGCGGGCCGTTCACGATCCTCCGCTTCGAGGAGTCCGAACTGCCCGACGTCGTCTATCTCGAACAGCTCACCAGCGCGCTCTACCTGGACAAGCCCGAGGAGACCGACGCGTACATGCAGGTGATGAACACGCTGTGCGTGGAGGCGCGCCCGGCGGCCGGCACGCGGGCCTACCTGGAGGCGATCCTCGCCGACATCGGGTGATCCCGGCCGGGGCGGCCGGGAGGGTCAGGAGACGCTCGCGAAGAACTCCTCGCAGGTCTCGGTGAACGCGGTGGCGCGGGCGGTCAGCCGCACACCGCGCATCGAGGCCAGGACGATGTCGAGGAGCGGGACCTCATCGCTGATCGGCCGGGCGACGACGTATCCGCCGTCGTACGTCTGGTCGGTCGCGGCCCGCTGGTTGAGTATGGAGTAGCCGTGGCCTCCGGCGACCAGCGCCCGCACCGTCTCGTAGCTGGAGCTGCGGAACCGCACGCGCGGCTCGACCGGGTGCAGCGCGCGGAAGTAGTCGCGGCTGTGCGGCAGGTCGAGCAGGATCATCGGCTCGGTGGCCAGCTCGACGAGCGAGACCGCCTCCGCCTCCGCCATGGCGTGACCGGACGGCAACAGGACGTACGGCCTGACCCGGGTGAGGACCCGGACGTCGAGGTCGAGTGCCAGGTCGATGGCGTAGAGCAGGGCCACCTCGCAGCGGCCGTCCACGAGCGCGCGCTGGACGGCCGAGACCTCCCCCTCGGAGAGGGTGACCCGCACGCCCGGGTGGCGGTCGGCGAACCGGCGGAGCAGCCGGGGCAGGTAGAACGGCGAGAGCGTGGTGAAGCAGCCCACCGCGAGTTCGCCGGTCAGCGAGCCCGCGAGGCCGCGAGCCGACTCGGCGAGCGCGGCCGCGTGGGAGAGGAAGTCTCTCGCCTCGACGAGGAAGCGCTCCCCGGCGCGGGTGAGCGAGAGACCTCTGGCATGGTGCCGGATGAGCAGTTGGACGCCGAGCTCCCGCTCGACCTGCGCGATGGCCGCCGAGATCGCCGACTGCGCCACCATCAGCTCCCGGCTGGCCGCGGTCATGCTTCCCAGCTCGGCCGCGGTCACGAAGTAACGCAGCTGGACGAGAGTGAAATTGACGTCCGCCACGTCACCCATTGTGACCTCCTGACCGTAGGTCGCTCGCAGAAATCACTTCAAGGCTGCGTCGCGGTTCCGGCTGGATTCTGCAGGTTTCAGGCGTTCTCGCTCTGGAAGACCCGTACGCCGACGGCCACGCCGGCAAGGGCGATCACCAGCGACACCGCGGTTTCCCAGAGAACGGGAGCCGAGCCGTACGAACCGGCGAACAGACCGCGAACGGCCTCGACAACATACCGGAAAGGCGTGAGCCTGGACAGGATGTCCAGGCGGCCTCTCCACCCTCTTCCAGGCTGGGCGCGGAGTGTGGGACCGTCCGGCGGTCCATGGCGCCGATCACCGGTTCCGGCCCGGCACACGATATACAGGTCCGCGTGAAGTTGGACGGATTGGATCGCGCCATCATCGGTGTCCTCGTGGAGGACGCTCGGGCGACATATGCCGAAATTGGAGCCCACGTCGGCCTGTCCGCCCCGGCGGTCAAGCGGCGGGTCGACCGGCTTCTCGCCAGCGGCGCGATCACCGGGTTCAGCGCGCGGGTCGAACCGTCGGCCCTCGGCTGGACCACCGAGGCGTACGTCGAGCTCTTCTGCCGGGGCAAGACCTCCCCCGCGGAGATCGGCGTGGCGATCGCGCGGCACCCCGAGGTGGTGTCAGCGTGCACGGTGACCGGCGAGGCCGACGCGCTCCTGCACATCCGCGCCACCGACGTGCGGGACGTGGAGCGGGTGATCGAGCGCATCGCCGCAGAACCGTTCGTGGTCCGCACCAAGAGCTCGATCGTGCTGTCCCGGCTGATCGACGAGAAACCCTGACGGGCGGCCGGACGGCGACCGGCGGCCGATTAACGGATCGCCACAAAAACAGGGAATAACGCAACCGATCCACGCCAGGGCGCAATGGCGCGGCATTGGCCCGACATGTCCAGGTTTCTAGGCTGAGGAGCAGTCAACCACCTTCTCCCTGGAGTTCCGCATGGCTCTTGCGACCCTGCCCGCCGTCACGGGCGGCGATCGGACGGGTACGGCACGGCACTACCTGATGTGCCGTCCCGAGTTCTTCGCCGTGACCTACGCGATCAACCCGTGGATGGACCCGGACCAGGGCGCGGACGCGGCGCGAGCCGTACAGCAGTGGGAGGGGCTGCGCAGGGCGTACGAGGAGCTGGGGCACAAGGTGAGCCTCATCGACCCCGTGGACGGCCTTCCCGACATGGTCTTCGCCGCGAACGGCGCCCTCGTGGTGGACAGCCGGGTCTACGGCGCCCGGTTCACGCACGCGGAGCGCGCCGCCGAGGGCCCGGCCTACCTGCGCTGGTTCGCCGACCGGGGCTTCGAGACGATGGAGCCGGCGCACACCAACGAGGGCGAGGGCGACTTCCTCACGCTCGACGACGTGGTGCTCGCGGGCACTGGATTCCGCACCGACGTGGCGGCGCATGTGGAGGCCCAGGAGTTCATCGGCCGCCCGGTGGTCACCCTGCGGCTGGTCGACCCGCGGTTCTACCACCTGGACACCGCGCTGTTCCCGCTGGACGGGCAGAACGTCGCCTACTACCCCGGGGCGTTCTCGGAGGGAAGCCGCAACGTGCTGCGGCGCATGTTCCCCGACGCCGTGATCGCCACGGAGGAGGACGCCGCGGTCCTCGGGCTCAACGCGGTCAGCGACGGCGCCAACGTGGTGATCAACGCCGAGGCGACGGGTCTGTCGCTGGAGCTGGAGCGCCTCGGCTACACGGTCGTCCCCGTGGACCTGTCCGAGCTGCGCAAGGCGGGCGGCGGCCCCAAGTGCTGCACCCTGGAGATCCGGGAGGTCTCGGCAGCATGAAGCCCGTCATGAACACCACCACGAACGCCACGGACCTCATCGAGCTGAGCGAGCGCCGCAGCGCGCACAATTACCACCCCCTGCCGGTCGTCCTCCACTCGGCCGAGGGCGCCTGGGTGACCGACGTCGACGGCCGGCGGTACCTCGACTGCCTGGCGGGCTACTCCTCGCTCAACTTCGGCCACGGCAACCCCGAGATCCTCGCGGCGGCCCGTGAGCAGCTCGACCGGCTGACGCTGACCAGCCGGGCGTTCTTCCACGACCAGTTCGCGGAGTTCGCGGCGGGCCTCGCCGACCTGTGCGGCAAGGACATGATCCTGCCCATGAACACCGGCGCGGAGGCCGTCGAGACGGCCATCAAGGTCGCGCGCAAATGGGGATACGAGGTCAAGGGTGTTCCCGCGGAGCAGGCGAACATCATCGTGATGGAGGACAACTTCCACGGTCGCACCACCACGATCGTGAGCTTCTCCACCGACGCGGACGCCCACGACGGCTTCGGGCCGTACACGCCGGGGTTCAGGCTCGTGAAGTACGGCTCCGCCGAGGCGATCGGCGAGGCGATCGACGAGAACACGGTCGCCGTGCTGCTCGAACCGATCCAGGGCGAGGCGGGCGTGCTCGTGCCGCCGGACGGCTACCTCTCGGCGGTGCGCGACCTGTGCTCCGAGCGGGGCGTCCTGTTCATCGCCGACGAGATCCAGTCCGGGCTCGGCCGCACCGGTGACACCTTCGCCTGTGATCACGAGGGCGTCGTCCCCGACATCTACGTCCTGGGCAAGGCTCTGGGCGGCGGCGTCGTGCCGGTCTCGGCGGTGGCGGCGAACGCGGACGTCCTCGGCGTCATCCGGCCCGGCCAGCACGGTTCGACGTTCGGCGGCAACCCCCTCGCGTGCGCGGTCGGCAGCGCGGTCATCAGGCTGCTGCGCACCGGGGAGTACCAGGCCAGGGCGCGGGAGCTGGGCGACTACCTGCACGGGCGGCTGCGCGAGCTGGTCGGCTCGGGCGTCGTCGCGGTACGCGGGCGCGGCCTGTGGGCGGGTGTGGACGTCGACCCCTCGCTGGGGACCGGCCGCCAGGTGAGCGAGGCCCTGATGCGCCGCGGCGTGCTGGCCAAGGACACCCACGGCTCGACGATCCGCCTCGCGCCGCCGATCGTCGTCTCCCGGGAGGACCTCGGCTGGGCGGTGGACCAGCTCGCCGCCGCCCTGGAGGAGCTCAGGGCAGCCTGATCGCCCCCAGCTCGGCGTCGTGGGTCCGCCAGGTCACGGTGGCGGTGTCCGGAGTGAGGTCGACGGTGGCCAGCGCGTTCTGGAACCAGGGCCCGGCCGCCAGCCGCCACCGGATCGGCGGCCTCGGCAGGCGGGCCGCCCGGGCCAGCAGGCTCCCGAGCGGACCCGCCACGGCGAAGGACGCGACCACGTTGGCCAGCCTGAGCGTACGGCTGAGCGGGTTGCGGATCGGCGAGCAGACGATCTGGTGGATCCGGCCTCTCCCGTCGCGTCTCCCTCGCTTCGGCCGTACCGAGGCGAGGTAGGAGTAGTGGACGTCGCCGGACAGCAGGAGGACGGTGGCCGGCGGACGTCCCCTCTCACCCGAGGCGACGCCGGTGAGCAGCCGGGCGAGGTGCTCGAAGGATCCGCGGAACGCCGCCCAGTGCTCCAGGTCGACGAGCTGGCGCAGCCGCTCGGCCCACCGGGCGGCCCGCCGGCCCCAGGCGCCGTCGCAGACGGCCTCGTTCCAGCTCTCGACGTGATGGATGCCCGTGGGCAGGAGCACCGGCAGCGACGAGCCGACGATCAGGTGGTCCACGTCGCCGGTGGCCGACTCCTCCAGCCACGCCCGCTCGTCGTCGTCCATGATCCGCCGCGCGCCGGGGGTGAGGACCCGGCCGCACCGGCTGTCCAGCATGATCACCCGGTTGGATCCGATGTCCCTGCGGTAGCTCCAGCGGACGGAGGCGGGCTCGGCGTCGGCCCGCGCGGCGAACGCGTCCAGCGCCGCGCCGTCGTCGCCCGCCCTCAGCGCGGCGAGCACGGGATCCGCCCCGCGCTCCTCGGCGGTCAGGTTGCCCAGATGCTGGTAGACGTAGTAGGCGCCGAGACCGGACACGATCCTCCGCCGCCACCACGGAACCCCGGCCATCCGCTCGCGCCACGCGGCCGAGGTGTTCCAGTCGTCCCTGATGTCGTGGTCGTCGAACATCATCAGGGTGGGCACCGTGGCCATCAGCCAGCGGACCGGCGGATCCGACCACGCCCGGCGGTAGAGCTCGGCGTACTCCTCGAAGTCCACGACCTCTTCGGGACCGTCACTCCGCCGGGCGGCGACGAAGTCCTTCATGTCCGGTGAGAGCTCGTCGGCGTACACCTGGTCGCCGAGCATGACCAGCAGGTCCGGGAGCTCACCCGACTCCATGAGCCGCAGGCTGTGGGCGCGCAGGACGTCCACGCCGTGCGTCAGCACGTACGGACCGTCGTGCGGGACGCTGGTCCGGCAGGTGCCGAAGACCAGGCGGCGCAGGGCGGTGAGCGGCCGGACGACGGTGGGCGGCATGCCCGGGGGCGGCCACACGACCTCGCCGTCCAGCTCCACCCGGTACGGCGTGCCGCCGGGCGGCGTGACCTCCGGGAGGGCGGCGTCGACGACCGCGTAGTGGTGCCCGTGAACGGTGAAGGTGCGCTCCTCGGAGCGCGTTTCGCCCGCCAGCACCGTGACCGCGCACGGCTCGGTCGTCTCCACCCATATGGTCGCGCTCGCCGCGTCGGCATGACGGAGCAGCGGGCCGATCACCAGTTGTGCCACGCCTACAGGTCTACTGCAGGCGTGGCGCCGGACGCGAGCGCGCGAGAGGACGCTTCCCGACATTCGCGGACGGAGGGTGCCGTCCAGGACAGATCTCCGCCTCCGCGCGGCTCGACTGTCCCCGCTCCCGCGCGGCTCAACTGTCCCCGCTCCCGCGCGGCTCAACCGATCTCCGCCCCCGCGCGGCTCAGCCGCCGAGGGAGCGTGCCAGAAGGTCGAGTTCGCGCATGAGCCGTTCGGTGCGGGCCGCGCCGTACGCCGCGAGGACGGCACGGCGGTGTTCGGCGATCCCCGCCTCCAGGCGGGCCAGGAGCTCGCGTCCGCGATCCGCGAGGAAGACCACCACCTTGCGGCGGTCGAGGGGATCGTGCCCGCGATAGACGACGGCGCGTTCGACGAGCCGATCGACGGCCTTCGTGAGCGTGGGGTGCGGCATCAGCGCGGCCTCGGCCAGACCGCCCATGGAGTGGCCGCGCCCGTCCGCGAGCGCCTGGAGGATACGCCACTGCTCGACGGAGACCTCCTCGCTCGCGAGCGCGGCCCCGAGGCTCCGGTTGACCGCCCGCTCGGCACGGCTCAGGAGGTACGCGAGCGAGGACTCCAGGCCAGGAGAGGTCACCGGCGCCTCCGCCTTTTCCGAGGGAAGCCTGACCTGGCTCGCGTCACCGGATCCGGCCGTCATCACGGAACGCTCGGCTCGTGCGTGAGGAGGCTCGACCCCGACATGGCCACGAACCACTCCCTTCCTGCGTTTTCTTGTGCTTTTCCCGCTTCCCTGCGCGGATGCGGATGGAGGATACTCTCCCCTCGTGATCGATCCCGCCACGATGGTCATCGATCCCCTGGAAGCGCATGTGCTCAGGGCGGACACGCTCCGCGTGGGCCTGGTCGTGCCCGTCTCCGGCGTGCTCGGCCTCGTCGGACCGTGCGCGATCAACTGCGCGGTGCTGGCGGCCGCGGAGGTGAACGGCGCGGGCGGGATGCTCGGCAGGCCGGTCGAGCTGGTCCTGATCGACGGCGGCCGGAGCCCCGCCGAGGTCGGCGCCGAGGTCGCCGGGCTGGTGCGCGCGGGAGCCGTGCGGGCGGTGGTCGGAACCCACGCCAGCGATGTGCGCGTCGGGATCGAGCGCGCGCTTCGCGGCGCGGCCCCGTTCGTCTACACGCCTCCATACGAGGGCGGTGCCCGCTCCCCCGGGGTCTACTTCCTCGGAGAGCCCGCGTCCTCGCAGGTCGCCCCGGGGATCGACTGGCTGATCGAGCACCGGCGGGCGAGGCGCTGGTTCCTGTTGGGCAACGACTACATCTGGCCGTACCTGGTGCACGCGTCCGCGCGCGTCCATCTGATGTCCTGTTCGGCGCGGATCGTCGGTGAGCGCTTCCTCCCCGCCGGCACCCGCGACATGGCGCCGCTGATCGAGGAGCTCGCCGCCGTACGACCGGACGTCGTGCTGCTCAACCTCATCGGCAGTGACCTGATCGAGTTCAACCGGGCGTTCGCGGCGAGCGGGCTGGACTGTGCCCGTCTCTGCGGCGCGCTGGAGGAGCACGGCCTGCTGGCCATCGGAGGCGATTCCAGTGGTGAGCTCTATACCGCGATGGGCTATTTCGGGGGCATCACCACGGACGACAACCTCTGGCTGCAGGAGCGCTACACGCGACGGTTCGGCCCGGCCGCGCCGCTGCTCAACGGGCACGGGCACGGGTGCTACGAAGGCGTTCTCATGCTCGCCGCGCTCGCCGCCCGCTCGGGTTCCCTCGCTGTGCCCGCGGTCGAGGCGGTCGCCGACGGGACCACGGTCATCACCGGGAGGGGGCCGCTCACCCTCCGGGATCGGCACGTGTGGCAGCGCGTCTATCTGGGACGCGCCGACGGGCTGGACTTCGATGTCGTGACCTCCTCCCCTGCCCGGTGAACCTGTGAACCGTCCTTGCGAGCCGTCCTTACGAGCCGTCCCCTTGTGGACCGCCCTTGTGGACCCTCCGGCGAACCTCATGCGAACCGGTCGGTGAACCGCGTGGGGACTCCGTCCTGTGAACAGGGGGCGCGCCGGGCTCTTCCTTCCTGACCGCCACGGTCACGCCGCCGACAAAGAAATTTTCAAACGAAATCTTTTCCTTTTCAAGGATTAGTCCTATCGTACGCTCTGCCCCCAGCGTTCGAAGGAGTTCTGATGTCGTCTCCCTCCGCGGCGCCGTCCTCGCCCGCGCCATCGCGAAGCGCCGCGAACGGCGTGGAGCGTTTCGGATACCAACAGCAGTTACAACGCTCGCTGAGCTTCACCGACCTACTCATCTACGGCCTGATCTTCATGGTGCCGATCGCGCCGTTCGGCATCTTCGGCGGCGTCTTCCAGGCGTCGGGCGGCATGGTCGCACTGGCGTACGTCATCGGCATGGTCGCGATGGCCTTCACCGCCCTGTCGTACGCGCAGATGTCCAAGGCGTTCCCGATGGCCGGCTCGGTCTACACCTACGCGGGCCGCGGGATCGCCGCCCCGGTCGGCTTCCTCGCCGGCTGGGTGATCCTGCTCGACTACATCCTCGTGCCCACGCTGCTCTATCTCGTGGCGAGCGCGGCCATGGCGTCGTTCGTGCCCGTGATTCCCGTCTGGGCCTGGTTGATCCTCTTCATCGTCCTCAACACGGCGGTGAACTACTTCGGCATCCAGATGACCGCACGGATGAACAAGATCATGCTGGTCGCCGAGCTGATCGTGCTGGCGATCTTCCTGGTCGTCGGCGTCGTCGCCCTCGCCCAGGGCAGGGGTCACGGCGACGCGTTCAGCCCGATCTTCGACTCCTCGACGTTCTCCGGGCCGCTCGTGTTCGGCGCCGTCTCGGTCGCGGTGCTGTCCTTCCTCGGCTTCGACGGCATCTCGATGCTCGCCGAGGAGAGCCGGGAGGACGCCCGCAAGCTCGGTCGCGCCATGGTCGGCGCGCTCATGCTGGCCGGTCTGCTGTTCATCACTCAGACCTGGGTCGCCGCGCTGCTCACGCCGAACCGCGCCGAACTCCTGACCAAGGGCGGGGACAACGCGTTCTACGACGTCGCCGAGTACGCCGGCGGGCACTGGCTGAGCGTGCTCACCGCCGTCGCCACCGCGGTCGCCTGGGGCTTCGCCAACTCCCTCGTCGCCCAGGCCGCCACCTCGCGCCTGCTGTTCGCCATGGCCCGCGACCGGCTGCTGCCACGGTTCCTGGGCAAGATCCACCCGAGGCACAAGGTACCGGTCAACGCCACGTTCCTCACCGCCGCCGTCTCGCTGGTCCTCGGCCTCATCCTCGCCAACGATGACGGGATCCAGCAGCTCAGCTCGCTCATCAACTTCGGCGCGATGACCGCCTTCCTCGCGCTCCACGTCTCGGTCGTCGTCCACTACGTCGTACGGCGGCGCAGCCGCGACTGGTGGCGGCACCTCATCGCCCCGGCGATCGGCTTCCTGATCCTGCTGTACGTTGTGGTCAACGCCAAGGTGGCCGCCCAGGCGGTCGGCCTGATCTGGCTGGCACTCGGCGTGCTGATCCTGATCACCTTCATCCTCATCGGCCGTCGCCCCACCCTTCCCGACGAGACGGAGGTCTCCGAGTGAACGTCGTCTCCTTCCGGCCCACGGCCGAGGACCTGGCCTACACCTTCGGCGGGCGGCCCGCCGTGGCCCGAGTCGCCCCCGGCACGGTCCTCGAACTCTTCACGGAGGACTGCTTCGGCGGGCGGGTGCGCGGCCCCGAGGACCTGCCGTCGAAGGTGTGCGAGTTCCCCTTCCTGAACCCCGTCACCGGTCCCTTCCACGTGGAGGGGGCGGAGCCCGGTGACACGCTCGCCCTGCACTTCGTCTCCATCGAGCCCGCGCGCGACTGGGCCGTCTCCACGACCTTCCCGCACTTCGGAGCGCTCACCGGCACCCACACCACCGCGATGCTCCAGCCGCCCCTCGACGAGGTCGTGTGGATGTACGAGGTGGACGTGGAGAAGCGCCTCGTCCGTTACCAGGCCAGGCGCAGCGACTTCAGCGTCGAGATGCCGCTCGACCCCATGCACGGCACCGTGGGGGTCGCGCCCGCCGCGGCCGAGGCGCGGATGACGATCACCCCGGACGCCCACGGCGGCAACATGGACACTCCCGAGCTGCGGGCCGGCGTCACGGTCTACCTGGGGGTCAACGTGGCGGGCGGCCTGTTCGCCATCGGCGACGGGCACTGCCGCCAGGGACACGGCGAGGTCTGCGGCACCGCCGTCGAGGCCGCGATGAACACCGTCGTCGCCGTCGAGCTCATCAAGGGCGTCACCACGCCGTGGCCGCGTCTGGAGGACGACGACCACCTGATGTCCACGGGCTCGGCCCGGCCGCTCGAAGACGCGTACCGCATCAGCCAGCACGACCTCGTCACCTGGGCGGCCTCGCTCACCGGCCTCGACCAACTCGACGCGTACCAACTGGTCAGCCAGGGCGGCGAGGCGCCGGTGGGCAACGTGTGCGACACGAACTACACGATGGTCGCCAAGCTGCCCAAGGCCTACCTCGGCCGCCCCGCGATCTACGAGTCCGCGCACGCCCGGCTGCGGGCTCTCGGCGAGGAGTACCTCTCCTCCCGCTGATCCCCGACCGGGCTGATCCTCGACTGGGCTGATCCCGTCTCCTCCTGGGGACGGATCAGCCCGTGTTCGCCAGAAGACCGGCGTCGGCGAGCGCGGCCGTGACGACGTCCTCGCAGATGGCGTGGGTGACGAGCGCGTCCTCGGCGGAGATCGTACGGCCCTCGCGCACGGCGGCCAGGAAGGCGTGGCAGATCTGCTCGATGCCGCGCTGGCGCGCGACCGGCGTCCAGGGCGGCCTGCGGGACAGGGTCTCGCCCCCTGCGTGGTCCACCACGTCGCCGAGATCGATCACCCGCCGCTTGCGCCCGCCGCCCATCACCTCGCAGGTCTCCTCGGTCGAGCCGCCGACGCGGTTCATGACCCCGATGGCGGTGAAGCCGTCGCCTCCGAGCTCCAGCACGATGTGTTCGAGCAGCCCGGACCGCACGCGGGTGCGCACCCGGACGTCCGTGACCTCTCCCGGCGCGAGGAACCGCAGCGTGTCGGCCACATGGACGAAGTCGTCGAAGACCACCGTACGCGGGTCCGCAGCGGCGCCCACCCGGTTCTTCTCCAGGATGACCAGGTCTCTCGGCAGGTCACGCAGGGCCGTGTAGCCGGGGGCGTACCTGCGGTTGAACCCCACCATCAGCGACCTGCCCCGGTCACGCGCCAGCCGTACGAGCCTCTCTGAGTCGGGGAGGTTGTCGGCGAGCGGCTTGTCGACGTAGACGTGCACGCCCGCGTCGATCAGCGCCTCGACGAGCGGCGCGTGCGCGGACGTCGCGGCGTGGACGAACGCCGCCTCGATCCCCGCCTCCACCAGTTCGCCGACGGTGGTGAAGAGCCGGTCGATCCGGTACGCCGCTCCGAGCCTGGCCAGGGTGTCCTCGTTCCGGGTGCACAGGTGCGGAACGATCCCCGGCGTGGTCGCGAGCACCGGAAGGTACGCCTTCTCCGCGATGTCCCCGAGCCCGATGATCCCGATTCTCATGCGCCGGAGCCTATCGCTATTGCTAATTTTGACTTACTAAGTGAAACTGAATAAAGGAGATGGCCATGGCACGCCGTCAACCCGATCTGGGACGTTTCACCGACGTCGCCCTGCTGGTGCTGGTCAGCCTGGCCGAGGGCGACAAGCACGGCTACCGCATGATCCAGGACATCGAGGAGTTCTCCGGCACGGCCCTCGAACCCGGCACCCTCTACGGCGCGCTCATGCGACTGGAGGAACGCAGGTGGATCGAGCCGCTACCCGTGGTCGAACGCCGCAGGCCGTACCGGATCACACCCGCCGGGTTCGACGCCCTGTGCGAGCAGCTCGCCACCCTGCGCCGCATCGAGGAGACGGGCACCAAGCGCGCCCGGCCGTCGTGAGGGGTCGCCTGAGATGCGATCGGTGGCGTACCTGCTGCGGGCGGGGCGTCGCCCCGCCGGGGTGACCGCGTTCGGCTGGATTCCCGCGATCGCTTTGACGGTGTCGGGGGTGTCCGGCATGTCACCCCGCGTCCTGATCCCCCGCCGCGATGAGCGTCCTGGTCAGCGCGGCGAGATGCGGCGCGGTCGCGCGGATCTCGCTGTCCGCTCCCCGCTCTCCCCGCTCTCCCGGCCCTCCCTGGTACGCGCCCGTGCTCACGTGATCATCGGGCCCGCCACCGGGCGAAGGTCTCCTTCAGCGCCTCGTCCATCGGGGTGGCGGCGACACCGAAGGTCGCGGTGAAGGCGGACGAGTCGAGGACGAAGGGCCGGTCGAACTGGTAGCGGGTCTCCCTCATCTCGCGGAGGAACGGCGACACCGCGCCCGCGGCCATGAGCGCCCATTCGGGCAGTCGTACGAGCCGGGGACCGGGGGCCCCGGCCAGATCGCACAGGCGCTCGGCCATGGCCCGGATGCTCAGCGCCGGGCTCGTGGGGATGTGCCAGGCACGGCCCCAGGCACGTTCGTCGGTCGCCACCGTGACCAGGGCGGCCGAGACGTCGGGCAGGTAGGTCCAGCTGTGCGGGATGTCGGGATCACTCAGGGTCATCGCCCGCCGTCCGGTGAGCAGCGGGTCGAGGAAACGGTCCCCGAGGAACGACTGGTCCGACGCGCCGGGGCCGAAGTAGTCGGAACCGCGCACCTCCGTGATCCGTACCCGCCCCGCCTGGTGGGCGGCGATCGTCTGCTTCCACATCTCGGCGCGTACCCGGCCCTTGGTCCCGGTGGACGCGAGCGGCGCGTCCTCGGTCATCGGGCCGTCCACGGGACCGTAGCCGTACAGGTTGCCCAGCGTGACCAGGACCGCTCCCGTCGCCTCGGCCGCGCCCAACAGCGAGTCCGCGATCGGCGGCCAGTCCTCCGCCCAGCGGTGGTACTTCGGGTTCGCGCAGTTGTAGAGCGCGTCGGCGCCCTCCGCCAGGCGCCTCATCGCCGTGGCGTCCTGGGCGGGGACGGCGGCCCGCGTGATCCCCGCCCGGTCGGGGCCCGAGCCCGAGCGGGTGACCACGACCACCTCGTGGCCCGCCGCCGCGAGCGTCTCGGCGACCCTGCCGCCGACCTGACCGGCGCCGACGATGACGTGCTTGCCCATGACTTCTCTCCCTACTCTCGGTCTCCTACGGGGCGGTGTCGCTCAGACCTGGTCCCAAACCAGGCGGAGGACGGCGTTGACGGCATAGAGGACGGCGAAGACCGCACCCCCGGTGGCGACCCCGGACGCGACGAGAGCGACCGCGCCGCCTCCGAACCACGCGATCTCGAACGCGGCCCTGGCGAGGCCGTGCAAAGGGAACCTCGCGCCGTTGGCCGCGGCGAAGAGTCCCCAGAGTGTGGCGAACACCGCGGGAGCGCCGAGGCCGACGAGGATCCTGAGCCCGAGAGGAGCGCCAAGGGTGAACCCCCAGTACCCCACCGCGATCAGCACGCCGAGCTCCAGGAAGAACATCAGGGCGAGGTTGGCTCCCTTGGCCACGGTCAGCATCGCAACTCCTTGAGTCATCGCTCTCATTCGAGAGCAATGCTCTCTCATTGGAGCAGTGTAGTCAAGAGCGGTGCTCTCGAATCCTGCCGCCGCTCTGATAACCTCCAGGACATGAGCGCGAGCCGTACCGCACGGGAACGAGTCAGAGCCGAGCTGATCAGGGAGATCACCGACATCGCCCGCCGTCACCTCGCCGTCGACGGAGCCACGGGCCTGTCCCTGCGCGCCGTGGCCCGGGAGATGGGCATGGTCTCCTCCGCGATCTACCGCTACTTCCCGAGCCGGGACGACCTGCTCACCGCGCTGATCATCGACGGCTACAACGCACTCGGAGAGGCCGTCGAGAAGGCCGAGGCGACCCGCGCGCGTGACGACTTCACGGGACGCTGGCTCGCGGTGTGCCGCGCCGTACGGGAATGGGCACTCGCCCACCCGCATGTGTACGCCCTGCTCTACGGGTCGCCGGTGCCGGGCTACCGCGCCCCGGACGACACCATCGCCCCGGCGGCACGGGACACCGCCGTGTTCGGCCAGATCGTCGGCGACGCCGTCGCGGCCGGGCGCCTGAACCCGCCCGCCATCCTGCCCGAGCCGCCGGCGATCATCTCCTCCGACGCCGACGCGGTCCGTACGCTCATCCCCGGGGCGTCGGACGACGTGATCAGCCGGGCGGTCACGGCCTGGACCTGCCTGTACGGCATGGTGAGCTTCGAGCTGTTCGGCCAGTTCAACAACACGATCGAGCATCGTGCCGAGTTCTTCGAGCACAACATGACCGGCCTCGCCCGCCTCCTGGGCCTCCCCGCCTGACGCCCCCGCCGGCACGACACTTTCATCAACCCCATGGCGATCTGCCGTACGCCTCCCGCCGTGCGCTTGACGCCGCGCTCATGGCGCGATTCACGCGTTCCTCGGCCCTCGCCCATACGAGCGCGTCCATCGGGACGTGGTGATCGGAGCGACCGTCTCCCGTTCCTGTACGAAACGGAAAGGGGCGGCATCCGTGGGTCGCACGGATGCCGCCCCTCGCGGCAGGGTCGTCGAAGCCTTGTGGGCGAAGACGGAACCAGACGTCTCTGATGATCGGTGAAGGATCGGGGCAGGTCGTGCCCGTTCTCCCACGCGATCAGTACTGGGGTGTCAGCGGGAGGCGCGGTTGACGGCGGAGATGATCGCCTTCAGGGACGCGGTGGTGGTGTTGGCGTCGATGCCGACGCCCCACAGAGTCCGCGGGCCGTTCTCGCCACCGACCTCGCACTCGACGTACGACGCGGCCTTGGCGTCGGTCCCCGCGCTCATGGCGTGCTCGGTGTAGTCGAGCACCCGCACGTCGATGCCGATGCCGCGCAGCGCGTCGCAGAAGGCGGAGATCGGGCCGTTGCCGACGCCCTCGATCTCGCGGATCTGCCCGTCCACGCGCACGTCGGCGTTGATCATGTCCTTGTCGTCCACACCCGAGGACCCGCGGTGGGCCAGCAGGCCGAGGCGCCCCCACGGCTTGGCCGGGTTCGGCAGGTATTCGTCGGTGAACGCCTCCCACATGGCGGCCGGGGTGACCTCCCCGCCCTCCGCGTCGGTCTGGGCCTGGACCACGCGGGAGAACTCGATCTGCAGGCGGCGCGGCAGGTCGAGCTGGTGGTCGGCCTTCATGATGTAGGCGACACCACCCTTGCCCGACTGGCTGTTGACCCGGATGACCGCCTCGTAGCTGCGGCCGATGTCCTTCGGGTCGATCGGCAGGTACGGCACGGCCCAGGTGAACTCGTCGACCGGGGTGCCCGCGGCGGCCGCGTCACGCTCCAGGTGCTCCAGGCCCTTCTTGATGGCGTCCTGGTGGGAGCCGGAGAAGGCGGTGTAGACCAGCTCGCCGCCCCACGGGTGACGGGGGTGGACGGGCAGCTGGTTGCAGTACTCGACGACGCGCCGGATCTCGTCCATGTCCGAGATGTCGACCTCGGGGTCGATGCCCTGGGAGAACAGGTTCATCGCCAGCGTCACCAGGCACACGTTGCCGGTACGCTCGCCGTTCCCGAACAGGCATCCCTCGATGCGGTCGGCCCCGGCCATGTAGCCCAGCTCGGCGGCGGAGACGGCGGTGCCGCGGTCGTTGTGGGGGTGCAGCGACAGCACGATCGAGTCGCGGTATGCCAGGTGGCGGTTCATCCACTCGATCTGGTCGGCGTAGATGTTCGGCGTGGCCATCTCGACCGTGGCCGGCAGGTTGACGATCACCTTGCGGTCGGGGGTCGGCTGCCAGACGTCGTTGACGGCGTTGCAGACCTCGACGGCGTACTCCAGCTCGGTGCCGGTGAAGGACTCCGGCGAGTACTGGAAGTAGATCTCGGTGCCGTCCATCTCGGCGGCCATCTTCTTGCACAGCTTGGCGCCCTCGACGGCGATGGCCGTGATGCCGTCCTTCTCCTGGCCGAACACGACCCGCCTCTGCAGCGTCGAGGTCGAGTTGTACAGGTGGACGATGGCCTGCTTGGCTCCGCGCAGCGACTCGAAGGTCCGCTCGATCAGCTCGGGCCGCGCCTGGGTCAGCACCTGGATGACGACGTCCTCGGGAATGCGGTCTTCCTCGATGATCTGGCGGACGAAGTCGTAGTCGGTCTGGGACGCGGCGGGGAAGCCGACCTCGATCTCCTTGTACCCCATGCGTACCAGCAGCTCGAACATCTTGAGCTTGCGGTGCGCGTCCATGGGGTCGATCAGCGCCTGGTTGCCGTCGCGCAGGTCGACGGCGCACCATTGCGGCGCCTTCTCGATGACCTTGTCCGGCCAGGTGCGGTCCGCCAGCCGGATCGGCTCGAACGGCGTGTAGCGGTGGTACGGCATGGGGCTGGGCTGCTGTTGCGGGTACATCATGCTCCTCGTAGGACACGCCGGCACGAGCATGGAGAAACGAACATCCCGATCAGGGAGAAGGGCTCGCCACCGGTAAAAAGACCTGGGGCGGCCGACGCGCACGGCTGTCTCCGCGGCGAGGGAGCCGGCCTCTTACAGGCCCTCGCCGCGGCGGATAAGAAGAAGCCCGCGCAGCATGTCAAGCACACTAGCAGACGGTGATGAATGAATCGGACGCCGCGGGTGGTCACCGCATAGCCTGAAACCGGGTGAGAGGGGGCTGGGCATGAAGGACGACGAGATCCTCGGCCGCATCGGCGAACTCATCGAGGAGGAGCACATCCTGCGCATGAGGCTGGCGGCGGGAGAGGTCACCACGGACGAGGAGCACGAGCGGATCAGGACCCTGGAACAGGGCCTCGACCAGTGCTGGGACCTGCTCAGGAGGCGCCGGGCCAGCAGGAACGCCGGGGAGGATCCCGACTTCGCCGTCCCCCGGCCCGTCAGCGAGATCGAGGACTACGAGCAATGACCGCGGTCCCGGGGACGACCGGACCCGTCCGCGCAATCCGCGGAACCCGCGCGATCCGGGGAATCCGCGCGATCCGGGGCCATTCGTACCCCTCGGCCCTGGGTGGCCATTCGAGCCCGGATAAATCGTTCGCTCACCGGCCGGGCGGTGTTGTTGTCTGGTGAACATGCACATCGAGCGCCTCGATCTCGCCGACCCCCGTGACCGCGTCGCCGGTCTGGTCGCCGGTCTGTACGCGGTGCACGAGGCCCTGGGAGATCCGGGCGCGCCGACGTCGCGGCGCCACTTCACGTCCAAGCTGGAAGGCGGCTGGTCGGGCGAGCGCGCGGAGACCTGGGTCGTCGGAGTGGACGGCGAGATCGCCGGCGGCTGCACGGTGTACTACCCCGAAGAGGACAACACCCATGTGGCCAGCCTGCGATTTCTCGCCGTCCATCCCGACCGGCGGCGCGATGGGCTGGGCGGGGCGCTGCTCGACCGCGTGATCGACCGGGCACGGGGCGAGGGCCGCCGTCTTCTCGTCGGCGAGACTGTGGCGTTCGGGCCGGGCGCGGACTTCGCTCGCGCCCGCGGT
Organism: Microtetraspora sp. AC03309; assembly: GCF_020826795.1. NCBI lineage: Bacteria > Bacillati > Actinomycetota > Actinomycetes > Streptosporangiales > Streptosporangiaceae > Microtetraspora > Microtetraspora sp. AC03309. Next base: position 130,308 of record NZ_JADDIL010000013.1, read on the forward strand.
TTCGCCCCGGCCACGGCGGAGGCGCGCCGGGTCCTCGACCTGCGCGCGGTCGACTGGGCGTCCTACGAGCTCATGCGGGCCGACGCCGCTCGACACGCGCGGGCGTACTCCCTCGAACGCTGGACCGGACCGGCCGGTGAGGAGTTGCTCGACGACATGGCCCTGCTGATGACGTCCATGAACGACGAGCCGCTGGGCGATCTCGAAATGGATGATCACCGGTGGACCGCGGAGCGGCTCCGCACCCTCGACCAGGGCGTCGTGAACTCGGGGCTCACGCCTTACACCATGATCGCCAGGCATGCCGAGAGCGGTGAGCCCGCCGGGTTCACCCGGCTCCTGGTCGACGCGGACGACGCGCGCGGGTGGGCGCGGCAGATCGACACCGGCGTGATCCGGGCACATCGCGGTCATCGGCTCGGGACGGTGCTCAAGCTGGCCACCGCCGCCTGGTTCCACGCCTGCGAGCCGGCCGTCGAACGCATCGTCACCTGGAACGCCGACTCCAACGCGCACATGCTGGCGATCAACGAACGGATGGGCTACCGGATCCTCGACACCTGGACCGCGTGGCAGCTCCATATCTGAACGCCTGGAAGGCCCCCGTTTGCCTGGTTATGATCCCGCAGTGGTGTCAAACGGTGGAAACCACGACGAATCCGCAGCGAACCACGACCTACGCGACGGGGACCCGCGGCAGGCCGGACCGTACACACTGCTGCGCAGGCTCGGCCAGGGCGGCATGGGAACCGTCTACCTCGGCCGCGCACCCGACGGCCGAAACGTCGCCGTCAAACTCATCCACCCCCAGTGGGCCACGGACCCCGACTTCCGCCGCCGCTTCACCCGCGAGATCGCCGCGGCCCAACGCGTCGCCCGGTTCTGCACCGCCCCCGTCCTCGCCGCCGACGTCGACGGGGACACCGCCTACCTCGTCACCGAGTACGTCCCCGGCCCCACACTCCACGAGGCCCTGCGCGCCCAGGGCCCGCTGACCGGTTCCAGCCTGGAAACGCTCGCCGTCAGCGTCGCCGTCGCGCTCCAGGCCATCCACAGCGCCGGCGTGATCCACCGCGATCTCAAGCCCGCCAACGTCCTGCTGTCCCCCCTCGGCCCCAAAGTCATCGACTTCGGCATCGCCCAACTCGCCGAACCCGGATCCCACACCAGCGGCGTCATCGTCGGCACCCCCTCCTTCATGGCGCCCGAGCAGGCCCGGGGCGAACGCGTCACCCCCGCCTCCGACGTCTTCGCCTGGGGCGCCCTGATCGCCTACGCCGCCTCAGGCCGCGCGCCCTTCGGCGACGGCTCCCTCCCCAGCGTCCTGTACCGGATCGTCCACCACGAACCCGATCTCACCGCACTCGAACCCGCCCTCCACGCCGTCGTCGCCGGCGCTCTCGCCAAGGACCCCAACCGGCGCCCCACCGCGCAACAGCTCGTCGACACCCTCACCGGCCACACCCCCACAGGGGACACGCCGTCGGGTACGGCGGAGCGGCCTTCATCGCCCCCCGCCGAGGCCCTCCCGTCCCCAGGCACCGGATCGGCCGTTCCCGTCATGCGCCCCGGCCGGTCCGCGTACGCGGAGAGCACCGGGGGCACCGGCCGTACGGATGGAACCGGAGGCGCCCATGGCGCGGGCGACACCGGTGACACCGGTGACACCGTCGTCACGAGACGCCGGACCGGAGCCCTCGTGGGCGTGGGAGCGGCGGTCGTCGCGATCGTGACGGCAGGGGTCGTCATCGCCGTGCGGACCTCGCCGGCCGACGGCGACAAGGGGGCACAGCGGCAGGCGATCTCCACCACGTCTCCGGAGGCGTCCACGGGAACGCCCGCGACGGCCGCGAACGACGACACGTCCCCCGACAGCGGCACGGGCGGCGAGCCCGGCGACACGTCGAACGGCGCGAACGACGGCGCGAAGGCCGGCAACCCGATGGGCGCCCGGACCGTACGGTTCTACGCGAGCCCCGACAACGACGCCGCCCGCCAGTCGTCCATCTGGGAGGCGTCCGGGCGGGCCGGGGACGCGGCCGTCATGCGGGCGCTCGCCAAGGTTCCGCAGTCCGTGTGGCTGAGCGGCATGTCGGATTCCGAGGCCGCCCGGGTCACCGACGCGGCACTCGACGTGGCGGCGAAGCAGGACGCGGTTCCGGTGTTCGTCACGGACAGCATCCCGCTGCGGGACTGCCACTCCAGCGGCCTGCGCGACTCCCGGGCGTACTCCTCGTGGATCGGCGCGATAGCCACCGCCATCGGCGACCGCGCGGCCGTGGTCGTCCTGGAACCCAACAGCCTCTCCAAGGTGCCGGGCACGCCGGGATGCGACCTGGGCGGCGACAAGGGCGAGCAGGCGCGCTACGACCAGCTCTCCGAAGCGGTCAAGCGCCTCGGCGCCTTGCCGAAGACCGCGGTCTACCTCGACGGCGGCCAGGAGTACTGGCCGTCACTCAAGAACGCCGCGACCCGGCTGATCAGTTCCGGACTGGACAAGGCCGACGGTTACTACCTCAACGCGTCGGGGTTCCAGCCGACGGAGCAGGTCGAGGCGTACGGCGCCAAGCTCGCCAAGTGCGTGCACGTGATCGCGGCGAGCGGGGCGGGTCGCTGTCTCGACGCCGAGGTCGACGCCGTCGCCGACGACACCGCCGGGCTGCCCCACTTCGTGATCGACACGAGCCGGAACGGCACGGGCGAATGGGAGCCGCGGGCCGGGACGTACAAGGACCCGCAGACCTGGTGCAACCCTCCCGGTCGCGGCATGGGCGTCCGCCCCACCACCGGGACCGCGAGCCGGCTGGCCGACGCCTATCTGTGGATTCGTGACCCCACGAAATCGAACGGGACCTGCACGCGCGGCACCTCCGGCCCCAAGGATCCGGCCTACGGGCTCGTGCCCCCACCCGGCGGTGCCTTCTGGCCGGCCATCGCCCTCCAGCGGGCCAAGAACGCGGTCCCGCCCCTACGGTGACGATCTCGGGGCGGGTTTCCGGTGTCGCGGTTCTGTCGTGCCCGGCTGCTAAGAATTTCGGCATCACCCCGGCGATCAAAGGACATCCGATGGCGTTGGTCACTTTCCGCGATGAGACGGCGACCGGCAAGGCTCTGGACGAGTTCGTCCTGCCCGGCCTGCCGGAGCGGATCTCCGCCCGCGAGTTGGTACGGCTGCGCGTGCGAGAGGAGGTCGCCCGGTACAACGCGGCTCCCTCGCACCACTTCCGCGGTCTGGTCAAGCCGAGCGAGGCCGAGGCCGAGCTGAACGGCTACCGGATGCGCACCGCCCGCAGGCTCGACTGGGAGCGGCAGGCCGACGCCGCGGAGGCGGCCTTCGCCCGCAACGGGTTCATCCTGCTGATCGGTGAGCGGCAGATCGACGATCTGGACGTGGAGATCGACCTGACCGCCGACCCGGTGGTGTCCTTCATCAAGCTCGTTCCCCTGGTCGGAGGCTGACGTGGGCGTCAGCGGCCACGGCCTCCGGGTCCTCCTGCCATTCGTCGGCGACGGCGGCAGGTCACCGATCGAACCGTCCGCGGCGTTCCTCCTCGCCCACGGCACCGCCGTCATCGCCGCCCCGTCCTTCGCCTGCCGGATCAAGGGGTGACCCGCGTGCGACTCTCCCCGTCGGCACAACTGCTGTACACGGTCATGACCGACCCGAGTACCGACAATCCGGACCCTTGGCCGCATTCGTCCCAGCTGACCGCCTTCGATCTGGGGACCCTGCTCCCCGTCGCCTACCGGACGACGAAAATCGTCGGCACGGCCATGTCGGCGAGGTTCGCGGTCGAGAGCGCCGCCAAGGAACGCCGGACGTCGTTCACGCCCGAGGCGTGTGCCGATCTGTTCCAGGCCCTGGTGGACGGGCTGGAGGCGCGCAACTGGTCCAACCTGCCCCTTGCGGTGGCCTCGCTGCCGCGCTGTCCCGGCGGCCCGCCGCTCGCCGACCTCACCGAATCCGCGCGGACGCTGGTGCGCTTCCACCTCCGCGCCGAGCGGACCGGGGATGCGTACGCGCTGCTGGCGGTCGCCGGGATCGCCGGGCTGGACGACGAGGTGACCGCGGTGCTCAAGGAGGGCAGAGGGCCGATCGCGCTCGACGAGATCGATCTGCTCCTCGGCTGGGACGCGGAGCGCAGGGCCCTGCTGGTGGAGGCTCTGCAGGAGAGGTCGTACACCTCCCTTCCCCCGCTGCCGGACACCTGGGAGCGGCTGGCCGCGATCCCGGAGTACGTCGCCTTCGCCCGTACGGCTCTGGAGGCCGCCGAAGCCCGGATCGCCGCGATCCACGCGCGTGAGATCCCGTACCGGGCCGACCGCGCCTTCGACGACGCGGAGAAGGAGGCGCTCGGCCGGGCCGTGCGGCTGGCGCTGTGGCGGGACGAGCCGTGGCTGCCCGGCCTGCTCGACCGGCTGCTGCGCGGTGTGGCGGTCGCGCCCACGGCGGCCAAGACCCTGCCCTCTCAGGGGTTGCTGTTCGAGATCGGCCGCGCGGTGGAGGATTTCCCGACACCCGAGGCCATCTCCGCGCTGCGCACCGCGCGGGCGCTGACGCGGCACGCGGGCGTGCCCAAGCAACTTGACCGCATGCTCAAGCGGATCGAGCATGCGCTGGCCGATCGGGTAGAGGTGGCCTTCCGGATGCCGGACCTCGGTTTCGAACCCGGCGGACGGCTCCGCGTGCCCCTCGGCGAGCACACGGCCATGATCTCGATCGGCGACGACGTCGAGCTGACGTGGTGGCAGGGCGAGAAGCGGTTCAAGGCGGCTCCGGCGGCGGTGCGGCGGGACCATCCCGACGAGGTCAAGCGCCTGCGCGAGCTCACCGGGCAGGTCCGCCGGCAACTGACCACGCTGGTCCGTGCGCTGGAGGCGGGATACCCGGGCGACGCGCGTCATCCGTACGCGACCTGGCGTGAGCGGATGGCGGAGCATCCGATCGCCGGGACGGTCGCACGGCGGCTGGTCTGGGAGATCGAGGTGTCTCCGGGGCACTGGCGGAGCACGCTCGGCGATACCGGAATCACGGGGACCACCGGAACCACCGGGCCCGAGCCGCCGCCCGACGCTCCGGTGCGGCTGTGGCATCCGGCCCGCGCGCCCCTCGACGAGGTGCGCGCCTGGCGCGAGCGGATCACCGGGGAGCGGGTCAGGCAGCCGTTCAAGCAGGCGTTCCGCGAGGTCTACCTGCTCACTCCGGCCGAGGAGGAGACCGGCGTCTACTCCAACCGGTTCGCCGCCCACGTCGTGGACTACCGCACGCTGTACGCGCTGTTCAAGCAGCGCGCCTGGTCGGCCGACCTGCTGGGCCCGTGGGACGGCGGCGGCGACGGCGAGGCTCGGCGCGTGCTCGCCGGAGGGCGCTGGCGGGCGTCGTTCTTCCACGAGAGTCTCGGCGGGGACCACGCCGTGACGGACCAGGTCCGCTTCCATCGAAACGCCGACGGCGAGTGGCGGCGGGCGGCGCTCGCCGAGGTGCCCCCGCTGGTGTTCAGCGAGGCGATGCGGGACGTGGACCTGTTCGTCGCGGTCACGTCGATCGCCGCCGACCCCGGCTGGGCCGACCGGGGCACCGAGCGCCACTATGACTACTGGCGCACGGCCGCCTTCGGCGCGCTGCCGCCCTCTGCCGAGGTCCGTCGCGACGCGCTGGCCCGCCTCCTGCCCCGTACGGCGATCGCGGACCGCTGCACCCTGACGGATCGTTACCTGGTGGTCCGCGGCGACCTGCGAACATACAAGATCCACCTGGGCAGCGCCAACATCCTCATGGATCCCGGCGACGTGTACCTGTGCATCGTCAGCGCGCCGGGCTCGGAGGCCGAACGGGTGTTCCTCCCCTTCGAGGAGGACGGCCGGCTCGCGCTGATCCTGAGCAAGGCATTCCTGCTGGCCCGCGACGGCGAGATCGGCGACGAGAGCATCATCCGGCAGATCAAGGGCTGACATCCTCCCCTCCCTGACGTCCCACGACCTCCCCCGTATCCGGTGCCGTACGGCCCGCGCCGGCCGTACGGCACCGGAGTTCGTGGGATCGGCGCTGGTCAGAGGCCGATCCAGGCCGAGGCGGCGACGACGAGGCCGAGCGTCACGACGGTGACGGTGACCTCGGCGAGTGCTCCTACGGCGAACGGCCGCAGCCCCTGGCGGCGGATCGCCCGGAAGTCGGTGCTCAGCCCGACGCCCGCGAAGGTCAGCAGGAACGCCCAGCGCGAGAGGTTGCCGAGCGAGGTCAGGTCCGCCTTGGCGATCAGCCCGGCCGTGGCGAGCACGGACACGGCGAGGAAGCCGAGCACGAACTTCGGGAACTTGGCCCACAGGAAGCGGGTCCGGCTGCCGACCGCCCGTGCCTGCCCGCGCGCCGCCCAGAACAGGGCGAAGCCGAGCACGACGAAGCCGATCGTGGCGTTGCGCGTGGACTTGGCGAGCACCGCGACCTTGGCGGCCTCGTCGGAGTAGAGCGCGCCGGCGGCGGTCGCCTCCGCGGTGTTGTCCACGGCGAGACCGGCCCACAGGCCGAACTCGTGCGCGGACATCCCGATCAGGTGGGCGATCGCCGGATAGGCGAACAACCCGAACGCGCCCAACGCGAGGATCGCGGCGATGGCGAACGAGGCGTCCTCGTCGTCGGCGTCGATGGCGCCCTTGCCCGCGATGATCGCGGAGACGCCGCAGATGGACGAGCCGATGGCGAGCAGCGAGATCAGCTTCGGCCCGAGCTTGAACCAGCGCCCGATCAGCACGACCACGCCGATGGCGACGAACAGCTCGATGACCACGAGCGCCAGGCTGACGCCGCCGAGCTTGAGCACGTCACCGAGGAGGAACCTGGCGCCGAGCAGGACGATGCCGAGCTTGAGCCAGAACTCGTACGTCGCGATCCCCGGCCTGAAGATCCGGTGGACGCCGACCGTGTTGGTGATGATCAGGCCGAGGAGGATCGCCCACAGGACGTACTCGATGTTCGGCAACGACCAACCGGTGCTCTCGGCGAGCTGCTTGACCCCGGTCTCGGCGAGCTTGCCCGCGTAGCCGATGGCCGCGAGCAGGAGGAGGCCGGGGATCAGGGCGGCGGCCCTGGCCGCGAGGTCGTTCCGGGACGCGGCGGGGGCGACGGTGTCCGTGGTCACCAGCCCACCTCCGGGAGGAGGCCGGTGATCGCGGCCACCACGATCACCGCGGCGACGCCGACGGAGACCCAGTCGAGGACGGGCGTGCGCTCCGGCCGGGGCGCGGCGGTCGCCTGCTCCTGAGCCGTCTCCTCAGCCACCGCCTCACTCACCGCCTCACTCACCGCCTCCGCCTCCGGAGGTACGTCGGCGGCGGTTCCGGAGCCTGGTTCGGAGACTGGTTCGGAGCCTGGTTCGGAGACTGGTTCGGAGGGCGTTTCGGGAGGTGTGTGCGGCCGGGCTTCGTCGGGTACGGCCGCCGGCTCTGGTGGTGGTGTCGTCGCGGACACGGCAGCGCTCCTCGGGATCGGGGGGTGGACGCGGCGCCCGCAGCATAAATCCGCCAATCCCTACTAGTAAAGGGGGTTGGCTCGCTGAGCCGAGCGAGTTCGCCGTGACCGGCCGGCGGATCGACCCGTCGGGGAAGACCTCCAGGGCCTCGTCCACGGCGCCGCCGTCCTTGTGCGGCGCCGCCTCCAGCGCCACCTGGAGGTTGCCCAAATCGCTCCTCCTTGCCGATACGGCCCCCGCACCGACCTGTCTGCCGACAAGGCGATCGAGCGACATTTCCCGACTTAATCACATACGCAAATTGGCTATTACCGAAATTTCCCAATGATTGGCGACGTACGGTTCACGTCCTGATACGCCGGAGAAATGCGCGGGAAACGCGACGGAAACGGCGGCTGCCTATCGTCCCGCCATGCGGCTCACTCCACACGAACAGGAACGCCTGCTCATCCACGTCGCCGCGGGCGTCGCCCGCGACCGCCAGGGGCGGGGGCTACGCCTCAACCATCCGGAGGCTACCGCGATCATCGCGTCCTTCCTTCTGGAGGGGGCGCGCGACGGCCGCGGCGTGGCGGAGTTGATGGACGCGGGCCGCAGGGTGCTCCGCCGCCAGGACGTCATGGAGGGCGTCCCCGAGATGCTGGAGTCCGTCCAGGTCGAGGCGACCTTCCCCGACGGCACCAAGCTCGTCACCGTCCACCGGCCGATCGCATGATCCCCGGCGAGATCGTGTACGGCGAGACGCCCGTCCCGCTCAACCCGGGCAGGGACCGGATCTCGCTGCGCGTCGTCAACACGGCGGACCGGCCGATCCAGATCGGCTCGCACTACCACTTCGCCGCGGCCAACCCCGGCCTGGAGTTCGACCGGCGGGCCGCCTGGGGCACCCGCCTGGACGTGCCGGCCGGTACCGCGATCAGATTCGAGCCCGGCATCGAGCGCGACGTGACGCTCGTCCCCCTGGCGGGCCACCGCGTCGTCCCCGGGCTGCGCCCGGAATGGGCGGGCCCGCTCGACCGCCGTCCCGCCGCCGAGGAGTCCCGATGACCACCGTCGAGCGGGCGCGCTACGCCGCCCTGTACGGTCCGACCACCGGCGACCGGATACGGCTGGCCGACACCGACCTGTTCGTCGAGATCACCGAGGACCTCGCGATGGGGCCCTCCGGCGCCGGCGACGAGGCGGTCTTCGGCGGCGGCAAGGTGATCCGCGAGTCCATGGGGCAGGCCCGCGCGACCCGGGCGGAGGGCGCGCCCGACCTCGTCATCACCGGCGCGGTGATCCTCGATCACTGGGGCGTCGTGAAGGCCGACATCGGCGTACGTGACGGGCGGATCTCGGCCATCGGCAAGGCGGGCAATCCCGACACGATGGACGGCGTCCACCCCGATCTCGTCATCGGGCCGTCCACCGAGATCCTCGCCGGCAACGGCAGGATCATCACGGCGGGGGCCGTCGACTCCCACGTGCACCTGATCTGCCCGCAGTCGCTGGACGAGGCCCTGGCGTCGGGCGTCACGACGATCGTCGGGGGCGGCACGGGACCCGCCGAGGGCACCAAGGCGACCACGGTCACCGGCACCTGGTACCTCGCGCGGATGCTGGAGTCCCTCGACTCCTATCCGGTCAACGTCGCGCTGCTCGGCAAGGGCAACACGGTCGGCGTCGAGGGCCTGTACGAGCAGCTCCGCGCCGGAGCCTCCGGGTTCAAGCTGCACGAGGACTGGGGGACGACTCCGGCCGCGATCGACGCCTGCCTCGGCGTGTGCGACGACACGGGGGTGCAGGCGGCGATCCACACCGACACGCTCAACGAGGCCGGTTTCGTCGAGTCGACGCTCGCGGCCATCGGCGGCCGGATGATCCACGCGTACCACACCGAGGGCGCCGGAGGAGGTCACGCCCCCGACATCATCAAGGTGGCCGCGTACCCGAACGTCCTGCCGTCGTCCACCAACCCGACCCGGCCGCACACGGTCAACACCCACCACGAGCACCTGGACATGCTCATGGTGTGCCACCATCTCAACCCGTCGATCCCCGAGGACCTGGCGTTCGCCGAGTCCCGGATCCGCCCGGCGACGATGGCGGCCGAGGACGTCCTGCACGACATCGGGGCGATCTCGATGATCGGCTCCGACTCCCAGGCCATGGGCCGGATCGGCGAGACCGTCATCCGCACCTGGCAGACCGCGCACGTCATGAAGAAGCGCCGTGGCGCGCTTCCCGGTGAGTCCGGTACGGCTTCCGCCGGCGGGACGGCACACCCCGCCGACAACCTCCGCGCCCGCCGCTATATCGCGAAATACACGATAAATCCGGCGATAGCGCATGGGTTGGAGGGCGAGGTCGGCTCCGTCGAGACCGGCAAGCTGGCCGACCTGGTGCTCTGGGCCCCCGCGTTCTTCGGCGTGAAGCCGGACCTCGTGATCAAGGGCGGTGTGATCGCCTACGCCCAGATGGGCGACGCGAACGCGTCCATCCCGACCCCGCAGCCCGTACTCCCCCGCCCCATGTTCGGCGCGGCACCCGTGACGGCGGCGGCGACGTCGCTGCACTTCGTGTGCCCTCTCGCCATCGAGGACGGCCTCGCCGACCGGCTCAGGATCGGCCGCAGACTCGCCCCCGTCTCCGGCGTACGGCGACGCGGGAAGGAGTCGATGCTGCTCAACGACGCGCTCCCCTCGATCGAGGTGCACCCCGACACCTTCGCGGTGCGCGTCGACGGCGAACTCATCGAACCCGCGCCCGCGGACGTGCTGCCCATGGCCCAGCGCTATTTCCTCTTCTGACGCGATGTCCGGCGCCGTTCACCGGCCGGGGCCGGGCCCGCCGGGATGCGGGTCCGCTCCGGCCCGGATCTCCATCATCACGACCACGGCCACGACCACGACCACGACCACGACCACGACCACGACCACGACGAAGGACGGTGATCGGTGCACGCCGCGCTCCTGCTGCTCGCCGACTCACGGCTGCCCGCCGGAGGCCACGCGCATTCGGGCGGTGCCGAGGAGGCCGTACGCGCGGGCACGGTGACCGGCCCCGATGACCTGGCGCGGTTCCTCCGGGGACGGCTCGCCACGGCCGGGCTGGTCGCCGCCGCGCTCGCCGCCGCCGCCTGCGAACTCGGCTCCGCCGCCATCGACGCCTCGGAGAGGCTCGGCGGGGATGCGGGGACGGGCGAAGGGGATCCGGCGATCCTCCCCTGGCGACGGCTCGACGCCGAGGCGGACGCCCGGACCGCGTCGCCCGCGCAGCGGGAGGCCGCCCGCACCCAGGGACGGCTCCTGGTCAGGACCGCGCGCCGGATCTGGCCGTCACCCGCCCTGGAGTCTCTGGCGAGAGCCGTACCCGATGGCGCGCACCATCCGGTCGCTCTCGGCGCGACGGCCGCGGCGGCGGGCTGCGACCCCGGGCAGGCGGCTCTGGCGGCGGCCTACTGGTCGGTGACCGGGCCGGCGACGGCGGCCGTACGACTCCTCGGCCTGGACCCGGTGGCCGTGCACCGCCTGCTCGCCGACCTGGCTCCGTCACTCGGCGCGACCGCACGCGCCGCCCGTACGGCCCTGCACACGTGGACGACGGACCCGGAGGTGCCCTGGACGACGGACCCGAACGCGCCGTGGACGGTGGACCCGGACGACAGGCGGGCATCGAGCCCGGACAGCGGGCGAGCGACGGACCCGGATCTCATCGGCGTGGAGTTCATGGGCGACGCGTGCTGGGCGGCGCTACCCGCCACGGCCGCTCCCGCGCTCGACCTCCTGGCCGAGAACCACCTGAGGGCGGAGACCCGCCTCTTCGTCTCCTGACACCCCGACACCCCATCCC